>SYFN01000080.1 GCA_005800405.1 Burkholderiales bacterium | reverse complement strand
GGCAGTTGGCGGGTTGGTTCGAGCATTACAATACGCGGCATCCGCATAGTGCTTTGGGTTATTTACCCCCAAGGCTGTTTCGAGAAAAGCAGGCGGTGAATTAATAACGCCGATGGTCCGGTCTTACAGGGGCGAAAGCATGACGACCCAGCTTTGACAAGCAAGTGGAAATAAAGTGCCCGAGGTGAGCACAATAGAAGAAAATTTTTGGATCGGGCGCCCGACGATAGAAACTTTTAGGCGCTCTCGATACGCGCTCCACGCGCAAGTAACTGCTGCAAAGCGCTGACTGGCGTTTCCGATTCGAACAAAACACGTCCGACCGCATCGACAATCGGTGTGGCTACGTGATGTTGTCTCGCGAGTTGCTGCACAGCGCGCACACAGCGCACACCCTCGGCCACATGACCCAACTCGTTCACGATGATATCCAGCGATTTACCCGCGGCCAGGCCTAAACCAACTTGCCGGTTACGCGACAAATCGCCGGTGCAAGTCAGTATCAAATCGCCCACGCCAGTGAGTCCCATGAAAGTTTCGCTGCGACCACCGAGCGCAATGCCAAGACGCGTGATCTCAGCCAGTCCGCGCGTGATCAAGGCAGCGCGCGCATTCATGCCCAGACCGAGACCGTCAGCAATACCCGTTGCAATGGCGAGTACGTTCTTGACTGCACCACCAACCTCAACGCCTGCCAGATCGTCACTGGAATACACTCGTATCGTTTTGCCATGAATGGTGGATACCGCGAGTTGGCACAAGGCTGGATCAGCCGAACCTATCGTCAAGGCACAAGGCAGACCGCGCGCCACTTCCTGTGCAAACGATGGGCCGGACAACGCACCGCAAGGTAGCGTCTCGCCCATCAATTCGCGCACAATTTGATGTGGAAGCAAAGCACTGCCTTCTTCGAACCCTTTGCATAACCAGACTAGGTTGGGGATTGCATGGGAACGAAGTGCGCCCAGCAAGGGGCGCAGTCCTGCGACTGATGTCGCTGCAATCACCAAGCCGTCACTGGCATGCGAGATCGCTGAGGACAAATCCGGGCTCAGCTTGAGCGAAGGTGGCAGCACAACGCCGGGCAGATAGCGGACATTTTCTCTTCTTGCGATCATATCTTCGATGGCCCGCACATCGCGCCCATAGAGCATCACCTGGTGGCGATCGGCCAACGACATCGATAGCGCGGTGCCCCACGCGCCGGCACCGAAAACTGAAATATTCATGGAGTTTTGAAAGGCTCAGGACCAGGCGAGACCTAGTCGCCCCAGACTTCAGACGCTTTTATAAAGCCCGTTTCACCATCACGATGACGAACCTTAATCCAGCCCGATCGTATGGGTTCGGCGAGATCAAGCACTACCCATCTTTCGGCTGTAAAAACGACCGGCGCCGATTCATTTTCAGATGCGCGGACGGTGGCTTCATCAACCTCGACGACCAAGGTACGCCTAGGGTGCAGCGAGTCCGAGGACATCCAGCTAAGGTCGCCGGTCGAATTGCGCACGCGTACCCAATCGCCACTTGTGAACAATACTTCAACGGGCGTATTGGCCAGCGCGATGTGAAGCTTGCGCCCCTTTTTTGTGGGCGCGTCGTACATGATCGCGTAGCGTGGCGCAACTGAGTGGAAATCTGCTGCGTGGGGCGTAGTCAAGCCCAATGCACACCATGATCCGATAGCAAGCGACAGGGTTCGCAGCAAACGCATGACGGATTACTGCACCTGCGTGGGCGCTGGCTGGGCAATGGCCTGCTTGCGCTGATGGTAAAACGCTTCGAAATTAATTTCCGACAAATGAAATGGCGGGAAGCCGGCACGCGTGATCACATCCGAAGCATTCGAGCGCAGGTAGGGGTACAGGATGTTGGGGCATGCGATACCAAGCAATAACTCAAGCTGATCCTCAGGGATCAGGCGTACCTCGAAAATGCCAGCCTGCTTGCCTTCGATCAGGAACGCCACTTTGTCGCGGATTTTGGCGGTGATGGTTACCGTGATAGTCGATTCAAAAAAACCATCGGCGATCTGCTTGGAACTGACATCAAGTGCGATTTCCATGGCCGGGCTTTCCTGTTCGAGAAAAATACCGGGGGAATTTGGCTGCTCCAGCGACATGTCTTTCAAGTAGATGCGCTGAATATTGAACTGCGGTTGCTGCTCGGTGCCTTGCGAATTTTGATCGGACATGAGGCGCTTTCATAAAAGAGTAAAAAAATAACAAACGAATGTGCAATTGCCTCAGGCACCTCGCAACAGGGGTTCGAGCTTGCCCTCACGGTCCAGGGCAAAAAGATCATCAAAACCACCGACATGCATGTCGCCGATGTAGATCTGCGGCACGGTGCGCCGGCCGGTCATTTCCATCATCTGCACACGCTGATCAGGCTGCAGGTCAACACGGATTTTTTCGATCTTGTCAATCCCTTTGGCCTTGAGCAGACGCTCGGCCATATTGCAGTAAGGGCAGACGCCCGTAGTGTACATACGAACTTTCGCGCCCATCTTCGTGGTCTCCTCAGGTAGCTACTGGCAGACCTTGCGACTGCCAGGCCGCAAAACCGCCTTCAAGTACGTAAACATCAGAAAAACCGGCACGCCGCAATTGCGATGCGCCACGGCCAGCACGGGCATCAGTCTGACAAATCACCAGCACCGCCGTCGATTTGTCCAGATCGGCCATGCGGGTAGCGAGCTCATCAAGGGGAATGTTCCTCGATGCACGCAGGTGTCCGGCCTTGTACTCGTCAGCGGAGCGGACATCCAGAATCAGGGTCTTGCCTTTGTTGAGCAACTGCGTCGCCTGCAACGTGGACAAGGTATTTTTGCTGTGGCTCAGTGTCGGCCACGCGAGCGCACCTCCGGAAACCAGGGCAATCAGAATCAGCCAGATATTGTCAATCAAGAATTTCACAACAGTCCATTCGTTTGGAACGAGCGCAGCATTATAAAATAGAAGGCTTGGAGCGTCTCGACGCTTCCTCATTGCCCCTACCGAATAATTTAAGCTCTATGTACAAAATTGTCCTGATGCGCCATGGCCAATCCGAATGGAACCGCGATAACCGATTTACCGGCTGGTCTGATGTCGATCTGACCGAAAAAGGTATTGCCGAAGCACGCGACGCAGGCCGAATGCTCAATGAAGCCGGCTTCACTTTCGATATCACTTACACCTCGGTGCTAAAGCGCGCAATTCGTACTTTATGGTGCACGCTAGATGAAATGGACTTGATGTGGCTACCCACGGTCCATAGCTGGCGACTCAATGAGCGTCATTACGGCGCGCTGCAAGGCTTGAACAAAACAGAGACAGCGGCACGTTACGGCGAGGAACAGGTGATGATCTGGCGCCGAAGTTATGACGTTCCCCCTTTGGCGCTTGAAGCTGATGACCCGCGCGCCTCTTTTTCGGATCCGCGTTATGCCAAGCTCAAGCGCGAGGACATTCCTTTGACGGAGTGCCTGAAAGACACGGTCGCACGCGTGCTACCCCTATGGACTGAATCAATCGCACCCGCGATTCGAAGCGGCAAGCGTATCCTGATCTCCGCGCATGGCAACAGCTTGCGCGGGCTGGTGAAGTACTTGGATGGCATTAGCGATCAGGATATCGTCAAGCTGAACATTCCCAACGGCCAGCCGCTGGTCTATGAACTCGATGCTGACCTGAAGCCACTGCGCAATTATTACCTTCGCGATTCCAAGTCCATTGAAACACCAACACAGGCAGTGGCCGGTAAGGGCCAGTCGCGCTAAGGCTTTGATGATCGCGCGCATCGCTCTCCTTAGCGGGTGTTTTCTGGCGGCGCTGGCCGCAGACGGACTGGCGCGCGCCGAGACGTCGAACCGGGTCAGTGACCGACAGCGCCAGAAACAGGCTGCAGAGCAGGAGCGTGCCGAACTTCGCAAAAAACTCTCCGATCTCAAGCAGGACATCGTCAAGACCGAAAAGGCGCGTGGCGATGCGGCTGATTCACTGGCCGACTCGGAAGCGGCAATATCCAACGCCAACCGCGCTTTACGCGAACTGGCCGGCGAACGGGAACGCACCCGACAGCGCCTTCACGCCCTCACCGTCAGTCAGGAAACACTGGAGAAAGCCGTTCAGGAGCAACGCGAGCAACTGGAGAAAATGCTGCGCGAGCAATACATGTCCGGCCAGGATGATCGTTTGCGCCTGATGCTGTCTGGCGACAATCCGAATCGAATGGCGCGCGAACTGCGCTATCTCGGTTATGTGTCTGCAGAGCAGGTTAAAGCGATTGCAGCACTGCAGAAAAATCTCGCCGCGATCGAGGCCAACAAGGCAGAGGCCGAAAAGGCGCGCGAATCGCTAGATGAAATCGCGCAAGAGCAGCGCGAGCAAAAAGCGGTGCTGGAAAAACAGAAGAGCAAGCGCAAGGCGCTGGTCGCCCAGCTGTCGGGTAAACTCGATAATCAACGCAAGCAGGCAGGACGGCTGGAGCGTGATGAGGAGCGGCTCGCTGCACTGGTCGATCGGCTGGCAATACTGATCGCGCAGCAGCGCAAGGCTGAAGAAGAGGAAGTCAGGCGACGCGCACGCACGCGCGCAGACGCCAAAGAGCAGGCCGATCGCAAGAAGTCGGCCGAGAAAAAGCAGGGAAAAACCGCCGACAATCCAAATGGCCCGGAAAAGGTGCGTGAATCCGAAGTCAACGTCGCCCAAGACGCACCCGCCAAACCCTTGCCAGAACAGCCTCTCCCACCACCGCCACCCGATGGGTCAGCATTTGCGAGCCTGCGCGGCAAGCTGAAAATGCCGGTCAAGGGGGAGTTACTGGCGGCTTTTGGCACGAAACGACCAGAAGGCCCAAACTGGAAAGGCTTGTTCATCAAAGCGGCTGAAGGTACGGAAATCCGGTCTAGTGCTGCAGGAGAGGTTGTCTTTTCCGACTGGATGCGCGGCTTTGGCAACCTGATCATCATCGATCACGGAGCGCAGTACATGACCATTTACGGGAACAATCAGTCGCTGCTCAAGCGTCCGGGCGACCGGATCAAAGCAGGCGAGGTGATCGCGACTGCAGGTAACAGCGGCGGCAATGAGCAATCAGGTTTATACTTTGAAATGCGGCACCAAGGGCGGGCGTTGGACCCACTGACATGGATGAACAGGTGAGACATGAGTAGCAGACTGAAGAACGTAGGACTGATAGGACTGGGACTGATAGCCGGCATCGCAGGCTCCATGCAGTTTGATGCACTGGCCCAGAAAAACGCAGGCTCGGCACTGCCACTCGAAGAGCTGCGTCAGCTCACCGATGTGTTCGGGCTGATCAAGTCGGATTACGTCGAACCGGTCGAAGACAAAAAGCTGCTGACTGAAGCCATTTCGGGCATGGTGGCGTCGCTCGATCCGCATTCCGCCTACCTCGACAAAAAAGCCTTCAAAGAACTTCGCGAAGGTACTCAGGGCAAGTTCGTCGGCCTCGGCATCGAAGTCGGCATGGAAGATGGCTATGTCAAAGTCATTTCGCCGATCGAGGATTCCCCCGCTTACAAGGCCGGCCTGAAAGCAGGCGATCTGATAACGCGTCTCGATAGCACGCCGGTCAAGGGTATGACGCTCGACGAAGCCGTCAAGCGCATGCGCGGCGAGCCTAATACCAAGATCACACTCACGGTCGCCCGCAAGGAAGAAGAAAAGCCGTTGATGATCACGATCGTGCGCCAGGAAATCAAAGTGCAAAGCGTCAAGGCCAAGATGGTCGAGCCTAGCTATGCATGGATCCGCGTTGCGCAGTTTCAGGAACCCACTGTTGAAGACCTTGCGAAAAAAATCAACGCACTCTACCAGCAAGACCCCAGCATCAAAGGCCTCGTGCTGGATCTGCGCAACGACCCTGGCGGCGTGCTCCCCGGCGCCATAGGCGTATCAGCAGCCTTCCTGCCGAAGGATGCACCCATCGTTTCAACCAATGGCCAGTTGCCGGACTCCAAGGCCACCTACCTCGCACGCCGTGAGTACTATGGAAATCGTTCGGGTAGCGACCCGTTGTCGCGCCTGCCCGAGCAGATCAAAAAGGTAAAGATGGTGGTGCTGGTCAATTCCGGTTCCGCGTCCGCATCGGAAATCGTAGCCGGTGCACTGCAAGACTACAAGCGCGCCACCATCATGGGCACGCAGACCTTTGGCAAAGGCTCGGTGCAAACCATACGCCAGCTATCGGCTGATACCGCTGTCAAGCTCACGACAGCACGCTACTACACACCCAACGGTCGTTCGATTCAAGCCAAGGGTATCGTGCCTGATCTGCTGGTAGATGAATACGCCGACGGCGATGGCATAAATGGCATGCGACTTCGCGAGGCCGATCTGCAAAAGCACTTGTCCAATGACAAAGACAAGGAAGTTGGCAGTGGCGCGAACATCGTCGATGAACTCGAAGAAGCAAAGCGCTTGGCTGCACTGGAGAAAAAACGCAAACCGCTTGAATTCGGCAGCAAGGAGGATTTTCAGCTCGGGCAGGCACTGGCCTATCTGAAGGGACAGCCTGTGCAAACATCCAAGTCTGCGAAGATCGAGAACAAGAAAGAAGGGAATATCAACATCCCTGATGGCAGCGGCGAGAAAAAATAACCGCGTTCCGAAATAAAACCGGCCGCAGCAATGCGGCCGTTTTTTTGTCTGAATCCTTCTTTACGCTGAACGCCAGACTCCGATGAATGACCAACAGCTGCTGCGCTATTCTCGCCATATCCTCCTTGACGATATCGGTATCGAAGGACAGGAGAAGCTGCTGGCGGCACACGCGCTGGTAATTGGCGCCGGCGGACTTGGGTCACCCGTCGCCTTGTACCTCGCATCAGCGGGCGTTGGCCGGATAACGCTGGTCGACCATGACACCGTGGATCTCACCAATCTGCAACGGCAGATTCTGCACACGACAGCGCGCGTCGGTCAGCCCAAGGCAGCCTCCGGTAAGGAGACGCTCGCACAGATCAACCCCGATGTCGAGGTACTCACCGTGTGCGACCGCGCCGATACGTCGACGCTGGCGGACCTGATCTCGGACGCGACCGTCGTGCTGGACTGCACCGACAATTTCAAGACACGACATGCGATCAATCAGGCCTGTGTGAATGCACGCGTGCCGCTGGTATCGGGCGCAGCGATTCGCATGGATGGTCAGGTCGCTGTGTTTGATTCCCGCACCGGCCAGACGCCGTGCTATGCCTGTCTTTTCCCGCCCGATCAGCAATTCGAGGAGGTCCAATGCTCGACCATGGGCGTGTTCGCACCGCTGGTGGGCATCATCGGCACCGTGCAGGCGGCCGAAGCGCTCAAGCTGATCATGGGGATAGGAGAATCACTCGCCACCCGATTACTGTTACTGGATGCACGGAGCATGGCGTGGGCCAGCATACGCACCACCCGCAGCGGCGATTGTCCGGTGTGCGGCAACAATCGGCCTGGGCCCTAATCAATACAAAGCTGCTCAGAAAGCAAGCATGGCCAGCTGTTGTGCTGCACCTTCGGTAGGCGACGACTGGAATCCACCTTTCGCATAGCGATGCCAGCGACCCATCACGAACGCCATTACCAGCGCCGCACGCGCGCTTGCCTCATGCTCGGGTATGTCGGACTGGGTGGCAGCGATTTTCCACGACTGCCGCAAGGCCATCTCAATGCGATCGGCAAACTGATTCATGCGCAGCTGCAGCCGCTCGGCCTCGTTAACCAGCGCATCGCCGATCATCACACGGGTCATGCCGGGATTCTGTTCAGCGAACTCAAGCAGCATACCCGCAATACTGCGCACTTGGCGAATGCCATTTTCTTCGCTGTCACCGATCTTGTTGATCAAGCCGAAAACCGAGGTCTCGATGAATTCGATCAGGCCTTCGAACATCTGGGCTTTGCTGGCGAAATGACGGTACAGCGCTGCTTCTGACACGTCGAGCCGGGCTGCCAGAGCGGCTGTGGTGATACGGTCGCCCTTGGGCTGCTCCAGCATGGCAGCCAGTGCCTGGAGTATCTGCAGCTTGCGCTCACCCGGTTTGGTATTGGCCATAGTCGTTATCAGTCAGGCATCGGTCACGGCGTGATACTGCGCTCTACTTCAGCCGTTGCAGCCTTTTGGGCAGTTGGCTCAGGGATTTTACTTTGACATCCACATACCCCGGGCGATGCGCAACGGATTTGAGGTAGCCAGTAAACCACACTGTACGCACTCTGAGGGATTTTGCCGATTTGAGATTGGCGAGTGTGTCTTCAACCAGCACGCAGTCGCGCGCATGCAGGCCGCGCCGCGCCAGCAGTTCTTGGAGCATGAGTCGGGACGGTTTGGGGCGCAACTTGCGGTGCACGACCATGGATTCAATCGATATACGCTCAGCGAAGTGACGATACAAGCCGATATGGCGAATCACTTCGCGCGTATATGCGGTTGGCGCGTTCGTCAGCAAAATTTTGCTGCCAGGAAGACGATGAAACAGTCGTGCAAGACCTCGCTCGGCGCGAATCATCGTCGACAGATTATCGAATCGATGAGCATCGCGCAGGAATTCATCAGCACGCACCGCATGATGACGCATCATCCCGAGCAGGGTAGCGCCATAGCGCAGCCAGTAGGCCATGCGCACCGCATCGACGGCTTCGGGATGTGCAGGCTTTTGTTCAGCCGCGAGTACCTTTGCAATCGCGGCATTCATGTTGTCATTGATGGCCGGGAAAATCGCATGCGAGGCATCATGCAGCGTGTTATCCAGATCGAACAACCAGGTCAGGCGGCGGCGCGCACGCATGCGTACCGCGCTCAGTGGGAACGTATCATCGTGCCGAAGGCTTGTTCCGTCAGTACCTCGAGCAGCAGCGAATGCTCGATGCGTCCGTCGATGATGTGTACAGTGTTCACACCAGACTTGGCAGCATCCAGCGCCGAGGAAATTTTTGGCAGCATGCCGCCGGAGATGGTGCCATCTTCAAACATGTTATCAATCTCGCGCGCAGAGAGATTGGTGAGCAGCTCGCCATTCTTGTCCATCACACCGGGGATATTCGTCATCATGATGAGCTTTTCTGCACGAAGGATCTCAGCGATCTTGCCGGCAACCAAATCTGCGTTGATGTTGTAAGCCTGACCGTCGGCCCCAAAACCAATCGGGGAAATAATGGGGATGAACGCATCGTCCTGCAGCGCCTTCACGACTGCCGGGTTAATGGCTTCGATCTCTCCAACAAAACCGATATCCAGAAATTCGCCGGGATGCTCTCTGTCCGGCATCTGCATCTTGCGCGCGCGTATCAAGCCGCCATCCTTGCCCGTGAGGCCCACCGCCTGCCCGCCATAGTGGTTGATCAGCATGACGATATCCTGCTGGACTTCGCCACCCAGGACCCATTCGACGACCTCCATGGTCTCTTCGTCTGTAATACGCATCCCCTGCACAAAGCTACCCTTCTTACCGATTTTTTTCAGTGCATTATCGATCTGCGGTCCGCCACCATGAACAACCACCGGGTTCATTCCCACCAGCTTGAGCAAAATGACATCACGGGCAAATCCGTGCTTGAGGCGCTCTTCCGTCATCGCATTGCCGCCATATTTGACGACGATGGTTTTGCCATGGAACTTGCGGATATACGGCAGAGCCTCGGCCAATATTTCGGCCTTGATTTCAGGGGCAATCAAAGAGGTGGGCATGGGGCAGAAGATTCCGATGAAGGTATCAGACCGGGACGCCGGCGGTCAGGTGAGGGGCGATTGCTGGTAAAAAACTGGCGAGATTTTACAGGCAAAATCATCGATATTCGCGCACATGTGATTGTCTTTTTCAGCCGAGAACGATAGCCTCTGACACCACAGGGGGAAAAGCGATGAGTGAATGCGTACAGTGTGGCCAAACCTTCAACTGCGGCATGGTGGATAGCCCCGCGACCGATCCATGCTGGTGCATGGCTTTGCCGCCACTGCCGCCCACACTGCTTGAAACAGCGGGTGATACGACGCGCTGTTTTTGTCCCGACTGTTTGCAGGGCTTGCTGGATCGTCATCTAAGCGATTAATACAGAGAACGAGACAAGGAGACCACAAGGACTCAATTCTTCACAATCCCTGCCGCATCAGCATGCGCGTTGCAAGGCCGCATGGCGGTGCCTTCAAAATTGTTTTGTAGCGCCTGTACGCCGGCTCTCATGCCACGATCCAGTCCACGTAACTCGTAGGCAAAGCGTGAAGAGTTGATTGGATGCTCTTCGATGCGGGCATCGGTGATACCCGCACTTTTGAGGTCTTTGAGCCGAGCTTCGGCCAAGTCCGAACTTGTGAACAAGCCCAAGGACAAACCCCAACGTCGCTCGCCAGCATCGCGGATGATTGCGATGTCGTTGAAGCCGAGCTTTCGCAACTGGGCAGCACGACGATTCGCGCCCGCCTCGCCTTGTTGGGGTGGAAGCAGCACGATAGTGGATGGTGGCGCTTCGACCATCCGCTTTTTGGGGAGCTCGCGCAAGGACAACAGCGCTAGCCCGGATTCGAATTTCAAAGCGGTTTGCGTCGTGAAGTTACCCACCTCCATGCACTCGCCTTCAGTCGCACGCCGAACCAGCGGCCGAGCTGAGAGCAGCGTCAGGCGCTCAGGGGTAATCTCGGTAACGGTGGGAGTGGCAGGTTTTTCCGCTGGCGTATGGGTTTCTTGCATCAGCAGATAGGCCAACACCGCATTAGCAATCAGCAACACTCCGAAAAAAAGACGCATCATGCATGAGTCTCCATCAATGCCGCGACCTGCAGTCCGGCCAATACCAGATTGGGTACCAACTCATGTGGCAGCGTCAGATGAGGCGAAATAAATGATGCCGCCCCGCCAGAGATCAGGCACAAGGGGGACCGCCCGGGATGCTGTGCAAACGCGCGCGCTATCGCGCCCACCTGTGCACTGATACACCCGCTGATGATGGCCTGACGTGTGTTGTCTGCCAGCGTTTGTTCGAAATGCACATCGCTCACGGGGGGCAATTGTGCAGTATTGAGCGCCAGTGAACTTGCCATCGTACCCAACCCTAGAAGAATCATACCGCCGGTGAACTGACCATCTGCAGTAAGCGCGTCGACGGTCGTCGCCGTACCTGCATTCACGACGAGAAGATCGCGGTCGGGATGGTGATGGCGTGCGCCAATCAAAGCCGCAAATCGGTCGCATCCCAGCTGCGCCGGTTCACGATAGCCATTGCGCACGCCACCGCAGGCAGGTAGCGATGTGAACCAATGCAAGGTATTTCCAGCCAGGCCAAGCTCGGCGAGCATTTGTGTCAGCCGTTTTGCCAGTGCGTCACCAGCAACATTCGATATCCAAACGGCGTCGATATCGTGTGATTTCAATTCGCTCGCGAGTCCTGCCAGCGCATCATTCGTGACACTGCCTTGCGTTTCCCACACGGGCACAGGATGATCGGACGCTGTCAGCGCCCATTTCACGCGCGTGTTGCCTGCATCAATCAGTAAGCGCATAGGATGTCCCAGGTACAAGTTGCTTGCGGAGCGAAATATCACCGGCTAGCACTGCAATGCGTCCGGCATGCGTATCCAGCAAAAGACAACCCATATCATCAATGCCGCGTGCAATACCTCGCTGCAGCAGCCTGCCACGATCGATCAGATCAACCGCCTCTCCCGCATACGCATGCAAAGCTTGCCAGCGAGGCACGAAGGGCGTTAAGCCCTGCGCATCGAACAGCGGCAGACCTTCGGCCAGCCCATCGGCCAGCGACGCAAGCAGGGCCTCACGGTCCAAGCCATCAGTGGTCAGCGAAGCGGGTTCCGTTCCCGCAGCCGCGTCACGTTCGGCGTTGGGATGCACGTTGATGCCGATGCCGATGATGGCGCATGTACCCGGGCGGGCGCTCACAGTCTCGACAAGAATGCCACCGAGCTTGCGGCCGTCGAGCAATAGGTCATTGGGCCATTTCAGACCCGCTTCCCAACCCGATGCGCGCAAGGTTTCTGCAATGAGAACGCCGGCGACCAGCGAGAGCCCGGAGACTTGTGCCAATTCGCCAGCAAAGCGCCAGGCAAGAGAAAAACTGAGATTGTCGTCATGGGCATCTACCCAGCTTCGGCCCGCACGACCACGACCGGCAGTTTGATACTCAGCCACCCTGAGTACAGGCTGCACGAGCCCGGGCAGACGTTCACGCAAGTCGGCATTCGTGGAACCCGTCGAGGCAACGACTTCAAACTGAATCTTCTGCGCCGCAGTACGGCACAAACTGGCAAGTCGGTCGGCAATCAAGGGAGTACGCATGAGGCGCATTGTATCGGCTCAAACTCTGCTGCGGGTGACGGCTCCACGAAAGTCCAATACACTGCCAGCCATGTCGGATCCACAGACGCTCAGTCACGGCGAAACGCCAGTTTCGCAATACGCGTACAGAAAAGCTTCAGCATCAGTCAGGATTGCGCTGCTTGTTTATGCGCTGCTCGTCATCTACTCGAGCGGATTTCCTTTCTCCGGGTGGCGTGATAACGGCCTATTGCCGTGGAGCTATCTGGTCGACCCCATGCCGCACTACTGGACCTGGTTTGACCTGGTGGTCAATGTGATCGGCTATGTGCCGCTGGGCGGCCTGAGCGTACTTGCCTTGTATCCGCGACTGCGCGGCCTTTGGGCAGTGCTGATCACCAGCGCCTTGGGCGTTCTGCTGGCCGTGATGCTGGAGGCGCTGCAAACCTACCTGCCTTCCCGCGTACCTAGCAACCTGGATTTGATGACCAATTCGCTCGGGGTTATCGTCGGCGCGCTGTCCGGAACGCTGTTGTACTCACCGGTACTGGAAAAAAGCTGGCTACGCTCACTCAGGCGCGCCTGGTTTTCGGAGCAGGCAAGCCGTGGTCTGATCGTGGTGGCCCTGTGGCCGGTAGCCCAAATTTATCCACAACCTTATCTTTTCGGGCACGGTCAGATACTAGCCACAGTGTCGAGCTGGCTGTCCTCCTGGTTTGCCATACCCGTGGATCTGAGCCAACTGCTGTGGCAAGAAATGCACGCCAACGTTGATCAGTATCGTCTGCTAGAGGTAGTCATTACGGCTTTGGGCATGACCGGTGCCGTGTTGATGCTGCTGTGCCAGACGCGCCGGGCCGCGCCCAAAGTGGCGCTGGCGCTGGCACTCATGCTCGCGGCGATTGCAACCAAGGCCCTGGCTCATGCGGTGCTCTTTGCGCCGGATGATGCATTCAGCTGGCTCACGCCCGCCGCGATCAGCGGGCTCATGGTGGGCTTGGTCATGCTGGCCGGCCTGTCTTTTGCGCCGCCGGCCGCCCAGCGCCGAGCGGCCACGCTGTCGCTGCTGATTGCGCTGCTCCTGATCAATTTGGCACCGTCCAATCCCTATTTCCTGTCGACCTTGCAAGAATGGACCCAGGGCAAATTTCTCAACTTCAATGGCGCCGCCCAGTTTCTGTCGCTGTGCTGGCCCGCCTTCGCGCTCTGGTTTCTAACGTATCCTGCCCACCACAACACGCCAAAATCCAGCTGAAATTCAAGCCCGGCGCCCAGTGTATGATGCAGGGCTTCAATCTTTGGCTGTCTGAATTCCATGAGCGATACTCCCTACTACCAGCATCACGTTTTTTTTTGCATCAATGCGCGCGATGATGGTCGTGCCTGTTGCGCCGATCGTGGTGCGAAAGAAGCGCAGGAACACGCGAAGAAGCGGATGAAACAACTCAACCTGAACGGTTATGGCAAGGTGAGAATCAACAAAGCCGGATGCCTTGATCGCTGCGAAGAGGGTCCGGTCATGGTGATCTACCCGCAAGGTACCTGGTATACCTACGTTGACAAGGCAGATGTCGACGAAATCATCGACCAACATCTGCTTGGCGGCAAAGTGGTTGAGCGACTCAAGATCTGATCCACTATGAATTCCCAGACACAGGCTTTTTCAATTGCCGGTGAGGCGGGCCCTGTTGAATGCAATCTGGATTTACCCCCTGAGGTCCCACCACGCGGCATCGCGCTGATCGCCCATCCCCACCCGCTGTATGGCGGCACGATGGATAACAAAGTGGTACAAACTCTGGCGCGTGCTTTCATTGCGCTCAGCTATGTCAGCGTGCGCATGAATTTTCGGGGTGTAGGATCCTCGGGGGGTGTTCACGACGAAGGCATTGGGGAAACAATGGATATGGCGCTGCTCCATGCACACATGCGGGCGCAGTATCCCAACCTGCCGGTGGCGATGGCCGGATTTTCATTTGGTACCTTTGTGCTGTCCCGGCTTCAGCAGCAGCTTGTCGCACAACATGAGCCGGCACAGCGCTTGGTGCTGGTCGGCACCGCCGCCGG
Organism: Burkholderiales bacterium; assembly: GCA_005800405.1. GTDB lineage: Bacteria > Pseudomonadota > Gammaproteobacteria > Burkholderiales > Burkholderiaceae_D > Pernthalerella. Next base: position 13,133 of record SYFN01000080.1, on the reverse strand, counting down.
CAAATGGGCATTGCCTGAGGTGCCTGCCAACACTATGCTGATACACGGCGAGAAGGATGACACCATACCGCTGATTGATGTGCTCGATTGGGCGCGTCCGCAAGATTTACCAGTGATCGTGATTCCTGATGCCGATCATTTTTTTCATCGCAAACTACATCACATAAAAAAACTGGTCATTGAGGGCTGGGAGCACTGATCCTCATTACACCCTCTATAATCGCTAATACTCTTTTGCCGGATAATTGTGTTCAGTTTATGAAAACCCCGTTGTTTGCGCTACTTGGTTTACTGCTTTCAATCAGCACAAATGCGCAGACGATTGCCCCACCCACGATTGCTGCGCGCGCCTGGTTGGTCCTGGATGCGAGCAGCCAACAAATACTGGCCTCAAATGAGGTAGATGCGCGCATCGAGCCGGCATCGCTGACCAAGATCATGACCGCCTATCTGACTTTTTCTGCGATTAGGGACAAGCGACTCGATCTGAATCAGACAATCAACGTGTCTACTCATGCGTGGAAAGTTGATAGCAGCAGCTCGAAAATGTTCATAGAACCTGGTACCGCAGTGCGTATGACGGATCTGCTGCATGGACTGATCGTGCAATCAGGAAATGACGCTGCTGTTACATTGGCCGAGGCCGTTGCAGGTGATCAGGCCGCGTTTGTCGTGCTGATGAACCGTCAGGCCGCGCAAATGGGTCTCAAGAACACACGGTTTGTAAATCCGCATGGCCTGCCTGATCCGAATAATTATTCGACGGCGCGCGATCTTTCTATGCTCGCTTGGCGACTGATAACTGATTTTCCCGAGTTCTACAAGATCTATTCGGTGAAAAGCTTCACGTACAACAAGATCAGCCAACCTAATCGCAACAGGCTGCTGTGGCTGGATGAAACCGTCGATGGCATGAAGACAGGCCATACACAGGCGGCAGGTTATTGTCTGATTGCCTCTGCGGTCAGGTCAAATGGCAATGGGCAGCGACGACTGATTTCCGTTGTGCTGGGCGCGGAGTCCGACAACATGCGCGCACAGGAAAGCCAGAAACTGTTGAACTGGGGCTTCATGAATTTTCAGTCCTTTAAAATTTACTCGAAAGATCAAGCAGTGCTGACACCCGTGGTCTGGAAAGGATCAAAAGACGAGATACGACTGGGCTTTAATCGTGATGTCTTTGTCAGCCTGCCTCGGGGATCGACCGCGAATCTCAAATCGGTTGTGCAAAGGATTGATCCGCTGATCGCGCCTATCTCCCAGTATCGTCAAGTGGGCACACTCAAAGTACTGGCCGATGGCAAAGTGATTAGCGAGCTGCCTTTGCAGGCGCTCGATCAAGTAAACGAAGCCACTATTTTTGGCCGCGCCTTTGATTCCTTGCGGCTGATGTTGCCTCGCTAGAGAATGATTCTCTGAAAATGAATCGCTCCGACGACAGTCTAATCACCTATCCGTGCGACTTCCCCATAAAAATCATGAGCGTCACACAAGATGCCTTTGCACAGACGATAGTTGATGTGGTGTGCCTCTACGACCCTGGATTTGACGCCAGCAAAATGGAAATGCGTTCCTCCTCAAAAGGCACTTATTTGTCACTGACGGTCACCGTGAGAGCCACCAGCCGCGAGCAACTAGATAATCTCTATCGCGCGCTGTCGTCGCACCCCATGGTCAAAGTCTTGCTCTGATATGCGTGATCTGCAAATCCTGCAACGTGGTTTTGAAGATTATACGCAAACCTTTGATGCAATGCGGGCCTTCACCGACACGCGTGATGCAACGACACCTGATCAGTTGTGGCTGGTCGAACACCCATCGGTATTCACGCTGGGCCTGGGCGCTGACATTGCCCACATTATCGATGCCCGCGATATTCCCGTCGTTCAGACGGATCGCGGTGGCGAGGTCACTTATCATGGCCCGGGTCAGGCAATCGTCTATCTCCTGTGCGACCTGCGCCGCGAAGGACGAGCCTGCCTCCCAAGGGAGTTCGTTCGCCGTATTGAGGAGGCCGTCATCGAAACTCTGGCGGCGTATACTTTGGCGGGTGTTCGCAAGCCTGGCGCTCCGGGAATTTATGTGGGTCACGGCCCATATAGCGGCGCGAAAATTGCTGCGCTCGGTTTGAAAATTCGTGCCAGTGGCTGCACCTACCACGGCGTATCCCTGAATGTCGCGATGGATTTACAAGCATTTTCATGGATCAATCCCTGCGGCTATCAGGGACTGCAAACTATCGACATGCGTACGCTCGGTGTTGACTTGGTACTGACGGACGCGCAACAAATACTCGCTCAGCAACTGGAAAAACAACTTCGCGCTAGACATGAATCCCGATAATCCCAAAGCCCCAACCTACAATCCTTCAGAAAAACAAAAAGGGGCAGGCAAGACCGCGCGTATTCCGATCAAGATCGTACCGGCAGAAAAACTTCCCAAGCCCGACTGGGTACGTGTCAAGGCTGCATCGCCCACCACGCGCTTCTACGAAATCAAGGATATTCTGCGCACAAATAATCTGGTCACGGTGTGCGAGGAAGCCTCATGCCCCAATATCGGGGAGTGCTTTGGCAAGGGAACGGCTACCTTCATGATCATGGGCGACAAATGCACAAGGCGCTGCCCGTTTTGCGATGTCGGTCATGGACGACCCGATCCCCTGGATACGCACGAACCCGAGAATCTCGCAAAGACGATCGCAGCACTTCGCCTGTCCTATGTTGTGATCACCTCGGTAGATCGCGACGATCTGCGTGATGGCGGTGCTACGCACTTCGTTTCATGCATACAGCGTGTGCGTGAACTTTCACCTGACACGCGTATCGAAATCTTGACGCCAGATTTTCGCGGCCGTATGGACCGCGCATTGGAAATTCTCAAGGCCTCGCCGCCAGATGTGATGAATCACAATCTCGAAACCGTTCCGCGTCTTTACAAAGAAGCGCGCCCGGGCTCTGATTACGCCTACTCGCTGGATCTGCTCAAACGCTTCAAAGCTTTGCATCCGGATGCACCCACGAAATCCGGTCTCATGGTTGGACTGGGTGAAACCGATGAAGAAATTCTGGAAGTCATGCGCGACCTGCGCACTCACCATGTGGACATGCTCACCATTGGTCAGTACCTCACACCCAGTGGCGACCATTTACCCGTCAGGCGCTATGTACACCCGGACACCTTCCGAATGTTTGAATCCGCAGCAGCAGACATGGGATTCGTTCACGCGGCTGTCGGTGCAATGGTACGCAGCTCGTACCATGCCGATCAGCAGGCCCACAAAGCTGGGCTGAAATAACGCGACCTCTATGTCTGCCGAAAACGCTGCGCAGTCAGACGGCGAGTGCTTTCTCGATCAGCTGGTGCATTGCCGGAAACTCAGGAATACCGACATAGCGCTTGAGGATTTCACCGTTTTTGTTGATCAGGAAGGTGGTCGGCGTGAGTTTTATGTCGCCAAATGAGCGTGCTACCGCTCCATCGGCATCCAGCGCAACCTTGAAAGGCAGCGCTCGCGTTTCAGCGTAATTCAAGACGTAGTTGGGTGGGTCGTAGCTCATCGCCACTGCGACGAATTCAAACCCACGCTCGTGGTATTTTTTGTAGGTCTCCACCATCTCAGCCATTTCCTGCACACAGGTACTGCAGCTGGTCGCCCAGAAATTCACCATGACGACCTTGCCGCGTAACGAGGCAGTGGTGATCTGCTCACCCTGCAAGGTCTTGAAGGTTGCTGCAGGCGCCATCTCTTTTTTGAGCAAAGAAAGCGCGAAAAACAGAATAACACCCAGCATGGCAAGAATCGCCATGGTCTGAATGATGGTGAGGCCGCCGGCGCGGCGCGGGAAATGACGGAACATGAGAATTTCCAAAGTAAAAAATCAATCAGTCGCCATTATAGGGCAGTGTCATAAGCCGCCCGAATGAAAAAGGGGCGGACGCCTTACGCCACACCCCCTGGATGATGTAGACTCACGGTCAGACAAAGCCCTATTTTTCCGAAGCCTCCCTGGCTGCCGTGGGTTTTGCTGGTCCGTTGTCATCCGTTTTAGGCGGTGCCGGCGCAGGCTTTTCCTTGTTATTTGCCTGTCTCGGGACGAACTTCTTGGCCTCATCTTCATCAATGTATTCAAACAGCAGGACAACTTTACTGATCTTGCTCGCGGCATTACGAGCCACTTCGCCAGCCAGCTTCGCCTCGCGCTCGGTCACCCGGCCCATCAGATAGACGACACTGCGATCGGTATGCACTTTGAACGCATTGACGTACAAATCATGCGTGTCGATGATCGCCGCTTTCACTCTGCCAGTGATAAGTGCATCATTCGAACGCACGCCGACGCTGGAGACAGGCGCGATAACCAAATCATTTTCTATCGATTTGATACCGGGAATCGTTTCGACCTGTTTCTGTACTTCAGTCTTCATTTTTTCGTCGGCCACCTCACCCGTCAGCAGCACGACGTGATTGTAGCTGGCGACAGAGACCCGGCCTTTGTCGCCGGTGATCTTGCTCGAACGTCCCGCGACCTTGAGCTCGATAGCGGTATCGTCGGTTTGCGCACCCAGCGTGCGACGGTCGGTCGCCACAATTGTGGCGACGACCGTACCACCCACCATCAGCGGTACACAAGCCTGCAAGCTAAGCAGCAGTGTGGCGCCAATAACAAGGGCGAACAAACCACGGTACACGCGCGCCTGAAAAACTGATCTCATTCCGCATCTCCTCCAAAAAGTGCGACATCAATGCCATCGCAAAGACAATGAATAATTAATAAATGAATTTCCTGAATCCGGGTCATGCGGTAATCAGGCACACATATGTGGACGTCGGCATCACTCAGCAATCCAGCAATTGCGCCGCCACCTTTGCCGGTCAAGGCCACGGTACGCATGTCCCGTTCTTGCGCAGTCTCGATGGCAGCAACGACATTCGCAGAATTACCCGAAGTCGAGATCGCCAAAAGAACATCGCCGGACTGTCCATAAGCCTGCACCTGTTTGGAAAAAATCTCTGCAAAACTGTAATCATTGCCAATCGCAGTGAGTATCGCGGGGTCCGTTGACAACGCCAGCGCTGGCAGCGGCAGGCGCTCACGCTCGAAACGACCGACCAAGCCAGCAGCAAAATGCTGCGCATGTGCTGCAGAACCGCCATTGCCACAAGCTAAAATGCGATTGCCATTCGAAAGGCCCGAAAACATCAGCTCGATGGCTTCCGCAATCGGATGCGCAAGCTCGGCAGCTGCCTGAATCTTTAGTTCGGCACTTTCATTGAAATGTCCAATAATGCGTTGCTTATTCATCTTGACAAAGATTATAAGAGGAAGTTGTCCCGCGAGCTTGCAAGGCTTTGGGAGGCGCCGCGCGATCGCTCAGGAACCCGACAGGCGTATGTTTTTCATCCAGCAAAAATCATCTGCTTCGATCGCGACAAGATCAAAACGGCAGGCAGGTGGCTGTCGAAATCTGAGCAGATAGAAAGCTGCATTGCGCCACAGGCGTCGCTGTTTGACGGGACCTACACTGGCCGCAGCGCCGCCAAAACGCCGATCTTTTCGTGAGCGGACTTCGATAAAAACCAGCATATGCGCATCTTGCATGATTAAATCAATTTCGCCTGTAGGGCAGCGGAAAATTTTTTCGATCAGCGTGAGTCCCTGCTGTAGAAGAAAACTCGGTGCTTGGGCTTCGGCATCTCGGCCGAGCGCTACTGACGTCGGCCGTCGAGCGTCAGGCGTCGCTGGCATTGTAATGAGCTTCATGGCAAACACTTTTGTACAATAGGCTATTTCGGATTCGACCAATCCTCAAAGTTTCAGTCATTTTACAGACCTTACCTTCCATGGATCCGTCGGCTAACGCTACTTTCATCGCAAGAATCACTGCACTCGCCGCAGAGATCGAGCAGCAAAGTTTTCCGGACGGCGCATTATATGTAGTGGCCACACCGATCGGAAATATGGGTGATATCAGTCTGCGCGCACTGAAAGCGCTTTCGCTGTGTTCTGCAATTGCCTGCGAAGATACGCGCAAGACGGGTCAATTGCTAGCTCGCCTGGATATCGATAAGCCCCTGTTATCTGCACACCAGCACAATGAAAGGGAAGTAGCAGAAAAAATTATTCATCGCCTGAAGGCAGGGGAGCGCGTCGCCTTGGTCTCGGATGCTGGTACACCTACGATTTCAGATCCCGGGGCGCGCATCGTCGATGCGGTAATAACAGCCGGCTTGCGCATTATACCGATCGCTGGAATTTCTGCAGCTGTTGCTGCGCTGTCCGTCTCAGGCCTGATCGGTGATCAGTTTTACTTCGTTGGTTTCTTGCCAGCACGCGAAAAGCAGCGCGAAACCGTCCTGCGTTCCGTGCAATATTCCTTGGCAACGCTGGTGTTTTACGAAGCGCCACACCGCATAGCAGATACGATCGCTGTCATGGCTCGCGTTTTCGAACCAAGCCGGCAAGTAGTGATTGGTCGTGAATTGTCCAAAGTTTTCGAACAAATACACCGATGTCCAGTGTCGGAGGCTCCGCAGTGGCTGGCCTCGGATTCCAATCACCAGCGTGGTGAGTTTGTTGTGTTGATCGAAGCCGCTAATGCGGGTGATAACGATAGGCTCGATGACGCAATACGTGTGCTCGACATTCTGCTTGAAGCGTGCAGCGTCAGTCAGGCGGCCGCGCTGGCGTCGCGCATTACTGGTATGAAGAAAAATCAGCTCTACGATCTGGCGCTCACTCGAACGCCTCGATCTTCCTGAGCTATTTCTGCACAATCGTGGTCTGCAGCTGCACCGAGGACTTCAAAGCTTTCACAGCCCGGTCGGCCAGATCGCGCGTCGTGAACGGGCCGCTGTGCAGACGATACAGTCCCGGACTATATACGACCTCCGGGGGAGGCAAGTCCTGTGGCCATGTGGATAGCAAACGCTCGCGCATGGATACCGCATTCTGTAGCTGCGAAAAGGCGCCGAACTGCAGGAAAAATCCGCCTGGCTCCGCTGCCACGGCAGACGATCCTGGGGGGTTAATCGGACGATTAATCGTATCGATTTCATCAGCCCCGTTGGGGTTGGATGCAACTCCGGCATCTTGACGGCGCGAGGCTTGCATGCGCCTGATTTCTTCCGGTAGAAGCCGCTCGATTTCCAGCTCTGAACTACCATTCTGCACATAACCGAGCTTCAATGCGGCGGTATACGAGAGGTCAATAATGCGCGAAGAATGAAATGGGCCACGGTCATTGATCCGAACAATGACTTGTTTTCCATTGCGCAAGTTGGTGACGCGCGCATACGAAGGTATCGGCAGCGTCGGATGCGCCGCCGTCATCTTGTACATGTCATAGATTTCACCGGATGCAGTACGCTGCCCGTGAAACTTTTTACCGTACCAGCTCCCTACGCCGCGCTGTACAAAGGGTCGATTGTCAGTGATAGGCACATAAGTCTGGTCGAAAATCGTATAGGGTCGGCTTGGCCCCTTGGCAAAAGGCTCGATACGGGGCTCGGCATCGGGCGTATCCAGCAAGCCATCCGGAATACGGTCCTCAGGTCCGTCGTCCTGGTAGTAGCCGCCGGGTTTTTTAGCTGTTGATTTGGACGGAGCTTGCGCCAGCGGTGGGGCTACGCTGGTCATCTTTTCGGCTGAATCTTCTGATGCAATCTTTTCAGCGGGCCGCTTCCGAACGACCGGTGCGCCGCGATCAGTATTGATTGATTCCGATAAATCGATTGTGGTGCAGCAAGCAAGCAGCGTCGTTGCTAACAACAGTAATCGCATAGTGCATCCGTACAAGTACGAAAAACAGATCGAGTGCAGATGCCCTTGCATGTTCAAGTCAGGTCTGAACCAGTTTTCGATTCCGTTGAATACTCATCAGGGTACCCACACCCAGGCTGAGTGTTACAAAGGCAGTGCCGCCATAACTAACGAAGGGCATTGGCACACCAACCACCGGCAAAATTCCGCTGACCATCCCCATATTCACAAAGACATAGGTAAATATCGATAAGGTCAGTGCACCTGCCAGCAGGCGCGAAAAAAGTATCGGTGCATTCGCTGCAATGATCAGGCCGCGACCAATCAATAACAGATACAGCACAAGCAAAACACCATTACCCAGCAACCCGAATTCTTCGGAGAACACAGCAAAAATAAAGTCTGTGGTACGTTCAGGAATGAATTCAAGATGAGACTGCGTGCCATTGAGCCATCCTTTGCCGATCAGTCCGCCAGAACCGATCGCGATAGTAGACTGAATAATGTGAAAACCTTTTCCCAGCGGATCCGAAGTCGGATCCAGCAATGTTATGATTCGATTACGCTGATAATCATGCATGAGTGTCCAGACCAGCGGCAGACTGGCGAGGCCGGCGATGACCAGACCAATGATCAGGCGCCACGATAGACCAGCGAGGAAGATCACAAAAAATCCCGCCGAAGTCACCAGCAAGGAAGTCCCCAGATCAGGCTGGCGCACAATCAGCCCGACCGGGATGGCGAGAAGGATGCCGGCAAAGAGAAAGTCCCTCCATCGAATCATGCCTTCACGTTTTTGAAAGTACCAAGCCAGCATCAGAGGTAGTGCCAGCTTCATGATTTCTGAAGGCTGAATGATGAAGCCAATATTGATCCAGCGACGTGCGCCGTTCTTGATCAATCCGAATAACGCGACGGCGACCAGCAAGGCAACACCGGCCAGGTAAATAGGCACCGCAAGGCGCATGAGTGTCTGCGGCGGCAACACCGCAGCAATCCACATCACCGCAATGCCCACAGCAATGTTACGCACGTGTCCCTCGAAACGACCGGGAAAATCCATTCCGGCTGAGTAGACAGCAAGACATCCCAGAAAAAGAATGAGACTCAAGATGATGGTCAGCGTACGGTCAAAAATGAAAAAGCGACGCCGGACCTGATTGATCACCTGAAAACGGCTGTTATCCAAGAATGAGATCAATTGGCTCTCCCGGGCGAGGTCGTGGTGGCTGGCGCGGGAGGTACAGTTGCAGGCTTTGGCGCCTGAGTCATTTCAGCCGGCGCTGCATCTTTGGTTTTTGGCTTGGGCGGAGGCTCATCTGGTCGCTTGCCTGTCAAATAATAGTCCATCGCCATGCGCGCAATCGGTGCCGCTGCGGCAGCGCCAAAACCCGCATTTTCCACAATTACCGCCAACGCAATCTTGGGCTTGTCCGCGGGTGCAAAAGCAATATATAGCGAGTGATCGCGGAGCCTTTCTGCAATCTTGCTGGCGTCGTATTTCACATTCTTGCTCATGGCTGCTGCTTGTGCGGTTCCCGTTTTACCGCCTGAGCTGTAAGGCGCGTTTGCAAAAGATCGCGCTGAGGTTCCCTCTTTGGTCACGCCTATCATCGCCTGCTTGATGATCTCGATGTTCTCCGGCTTGAGCTGGATACGATAGCTCTCCTTGGGGACGGTCAGTTTTCTTGCTTTGGTTGTGCCGTTCTCGATCATTTTGACCAGGTGTGGTTTCATGACCACCCCGTTATTACTCAGATTGGCAACCGCATGCGCGAGCTGAAGCGGGGTAAAGGAGTTATAGCCCTGCCCAATACCCACGGAAATCGTTTCACCCGCATACCATTTCTGCATCTCGGGTCGTTTGTAACTGGTGCGTTTCCACTCCTGCGATGGCAGCACCCCGCGACGCTCGTTTTCCAGATCAATACCCGTGAGCTGACCAAAACCGAAAGGCTTCATGAAGTCGTGAATCGCATCAATGCCGAGATCGTTGGCAAGCACGTAGTAATACGTATTGCACGACTGAACAATCGACTTGTACATGTCAACGCGCCCGTGTCCACCTTCTTTGTCGTCGCGAAAGCGATTGTTACCAAACATGAAGTAGCCCGGGTCGAAAATCGCGAACTCCGGCGTGCGCTTGCCCAATTCGAGTGAGGCCAGCGCCATGTAAGGTTTGAAGGTAGAGCCCGGTGGATAGCTACCGATCAGCGCGCGATTGAGTAGGGGCTTGTCGAGCGAGGTATTGAGCTCTTCCCAGCTTTTTGCATCAATTCCTTCGACGAACAGATTCGGGTCATAGGTCGGCATGGAGACATAGGCGAGAATATCCCCTGTCTCGGGTTCAATTGCGACCAGAGCACCACGGCGATCGCCAAAGGCCTTTTCCACAATTTTCTGCAGTTCGATATCCACCGAAAGGATCAGGTTGTTACCGGGTGTCGGCGCTGTGCGCGATAACGTACGATTCGCACGCCCACCGGCCGACACTTCGATTTCGTCATAGCCGGTGATACCGTGCAGATGTTTCTCGTAACTTTTTTCTATACCCTCTTTGCCGATGTATTCGGTGCCACGATAATTGGCTGCATCTTCACTGGCCTCAAGGCGCTCAGCCTCTTTCTTGTTTACACGACCGATATACCCAATCATGTGCGAAGCTGTCTGGCCCAAAGGATACTGACGGAACAAGCGGGCCTGTATATCGACACCGGGGAAGCGATAGCGCTGAGCAGCAAACCGCGCGACTTCTTCGTCCGTCAGCCGAGTGCGAATGGGCAGGCTTTCGAAGGTCTTGGACTCTTCCATCAGCCGTCGAAAGCGCTTGCGATCCTTGGACTGGATATCCACCAGCTGCGAAAGTTCATCGATGACGGTATCGAGAGCACGGTCAAGCTTTGCCGGGGTGATTTCCAGCGTGTAGGCAGAGTAGTTACGGGCAAGAACAACACTGTTGCGGTCAATGATCAAACCACGATTGGGTACTGCCGGAACCACTGAAATACGGTTACTTTCAGCCCGCTCTGCGTATTTACTGTGCCGTACCGCCTGCAGCCATAAAAACCGCAGCATCAACAGGCTAAAGCAGATGAAAACCACCAAACCCGCTACCGACAGACGTAATCTAAATAGCTGCAGCTCGCGTTCAGTGTCTTTAATTTCATTCATGGGGTCTGGCTGAATTCAACCTGTCGAACAGGATTAGATGAAAAATCGGGTAGGTCATCAGATCGGTCGCGTTTCATCACGGTCGACCGCGCGCCGCTGCGGTGCAAGCAGTAACCAGCAGACAATAGGCCAGATCAAGGTGGCTATAATGCTCTGGGTAAAATATAACCAGCCGGGAAAATTACCGGTGACGCCCAGCTGAATCAGCATCTGCACAATCTGCATAACGATCAGCAGTGGTAAAACATGCAGCGCCTGCACCGAAGGTCGGAACCACAGCACGCGGCGGTGAATGGTAATCGCAAAATACGATAGCAGCGTGTAAGCCAGCGCGTTTTCGCCCAGTAGGGATGCACTATGGACGTCCATCACCAGTCCCATCAGGAACGCAATGCCGATACCTACTTTGGGCGGCTGATAAATGCTCCAGAAAACCAGCGTCAATGCGACGAAATCAGGTACCCAACCCCAGCTGCCCCAGGGGAAAAGATTCATGAAAAATGCCGCGATCAAGCTAAATGCAATGAATGCAGGATTAACCGGCAAAAGAATGTGGTCACGATCAATCATTGCTTCGTCTCCGTCGCATCTTTGCGTGGGTGCTTGCTGCGTAATTCGGGTTGCAGTAAATTCTCTGCAGCAGGTGGCGTTGGCTGACTGTTCTCCGCAAGCAGTATGAGCACTTGCCGATGTCGAGAGACACCTGCAATCGGCTGACACAAGATACGTGCGAAGGCATCCGAGGTCTGGGTATCGACGCTGATCACCGTTGCAACCGACAGTCCGGGGGGATATACACCGTCAATACCTGACGTGGTGAGCACATCGCCTTTGCGAATGTCCGCATTGGACGCCATAAAACGCAATTCGAGTACTCCGGACTGACCGCGGCCGTACGCAACGCTACGCACACCACTGCGCAATACCTGAACAGGTATCGCGTGGTCTTTGTCCGTCAATAGCGTCACCTCAGAGTAAAACGGAAATATACGGGTCACCTGACCAATCACGCCCAGGTCATCAATGGCGGGTTGCCCCGGCTGTATGCCGTGCGACTGACCGCGATCGATCGTAATCTTGCGTGAGAAGGGATCTCGAGCGTCGTAGAGAATCTCGCTCATCAGGGTTTTGAGCTGGAGGCGGTCTGAGGCATCGAGCAGCTTGCGCAGATGTGTGTTCTCAACCAGCAGCTGCGCGTTCTGCTGCAATTGCTGCGCGTTGAGCACCTGCTGCTCTAGCATGCGCGCATTGTCATTTTGCAGACGGGTTAGTGAAGCAAAGTAGTCCGTTAAAGCGAAGAAGGCGTCTCGGGGCAGCATAGCGACAATTTGCAGGGGATACAACGCCGTGCCTATGGCTTGGCGCATCACGCCAAGCGCACGGAATCGTGAATCCGCCATGAGCAGAGCGACCGCAATCAATGCAAAGAACATCATCTTCGCGCGTGCCGAAGCACCTTGCTTGAAGAGTGGCGGCGGACTGTATTCCATCAAGGCGAGACTTTAGTACCGGCGGAATGGAAAATCTGAGAGTGCAGCACAATCACTGACACCCGCAAATCGGAACTCACGCATCGCGGTGAAGACTGTCCGCAAAATGTTGGCGGGCAGCGGTCACACATGCGTATGGAATTATTCGTAGGAGAACAGAGAACCCAGATTGTCCATGCGCTCCAGCGCCATCCCTGAGCCGCGAACCACGCAAGTCAGCGGATCATCGGCCACGAGCACAGGCAGACCGGTTTCTTCCATCAGCAGACGATCGAGATCTCGCAGCAGAGCACCACCGCCTGTGAGCATCATGCCCTTCTCGGCGATATCAGCACCCAGCTCGGGCGGCGTCTGCTCGAGCGCATTCTTGACGGCAGAGACGATGTTATTGAGCGGATCGGTCAGCGCTTCGAGCACTTCATTACTCGAGAGAGTGAATGAGCGCGGGATACCCTCGGAAAGATTACGGCCTTTGACTTCCATTTCGCGCACTTCGGTACCCGGGAATGCCGAACCAATCTGCTTCTTGATGGTTTCTGCCGTTTGTTCGCCAATGAGCATCCCGTAATTGCGGCGAATGTAGTTGACGATAGCTTCATCGAATTTGTCACCACCAACGCGCACGGATCCTTTGTAGACCATGCCACCCAGCGAGATGATGCCGACCTCGGTGGTGCCGCCACCAATATCAACGACCATCGAGCCGGTT
>SYFN01000079.1 GCA_005800405.1 Burkholderiales bacterium | reverse complement strand
CAGCGTGGCCGAGCAGTATGCCGGCCTGCCGTTCGAGCCGGCCTGAGTCAATCATGCCTGTGAGAATAGCTCCCACCAACGGTTTCCACGGAATATCCCGCTAAAGACAATGTCTTCCACTCCCGAATTTCAAAAGACGCCCGGCTGGCTCGACTGGTACGCCGGCCCCTCGAAGCCCCGCTTTCAGTTGCCGCCGGGGAGTGTGGATGTCCACTGCCATATCCTGCTTTTCTTCCACGTTCATGCCGGCCATGGGTTCATCCAGCAAAAGAATTTTAGGCTCGGCAGCCAGTGCCCGACCCAGCTCGACGCGCTTCTGCAGACCGTAGGGCAGGCGACCGACGGGTGTCTTGCGGATATGCTGAATCTCGAGGAAGTCGATCACCTCCTCGACCTTTTTGCGATGTTCGATTTCTTCACGACGAGCCGGACCGATGTAGAGCGCCTGCAGCAGAAAATTCGACTGCATTTTGAGGTTACGGCCAGTCATGATGTTATCCAGAACGGTCATACCTTTGAACAGCGCAATGTTCTGGAAGGTACGTGCGATGCCACTCTTGGCTGCTGCATGCGTGTCCATGTCATGACGATGCTCGCCGCGGTAGATGATTTCACCCTGCTGAGGCCGATATACGCCATTAATCACGTTGAGCATGGAGCTTTTACCAGCACCATTGGGCCCGATAATGGCGCGAACTTCGTGTTCGCGGACATCGAATGAAATATCGGTCAGTGCGCGCACTCCGCCAAACGAGAGCGATATACTGCGCAGGTCTAGAATGACCTCGCCTATCCGGTGACTATTCGTGGAATTTTCGCTCATCATGCCGCCTTGCGCGTCGGCGCAAAAGTTTTGACATCGCGAATTTCCAGATCGGCGCTGATCATACCCTGACGGCCATCCTCGAATTTCACTTGCGTCTCGATGTATTGACGGGCGCTGCCGGCGTACAGTGCATCAATCAGTACGGCATATTTTTCTGCGATGAAGCGGCGGCGTACCTTGCGCGTGCGGGTTAGCTCGTCATCATCAGGATCGAGCTCTTTATGCAGTATCAGGAAGCGATGAATCTGAGATCCTGCCAGCAATGCGTCATCGGCAAGATCGGCATTGACCTTTTCGACGCATTCCGCGATCAGTTCATACACCGCTGGTTGTGCAGCCAGGTCGGTGTAGCCGGTGTAGGGTAGATTGCGGCGTTCAGCCCAGTTGCCGACAGCTTCCATGTCAATGTTGATGAAGGCGTTGCATGCATTGCGACCATCGCCGAACGCTACGGCTTCTTTGATGAATGGGAAGAATTTCAGTTTGTTTTCGATGTACTTCGGTGCGAACAATGTGCCGTCAGCCATCTTGCCCACATCCTTGGCCCGGTCGATGATTTTCAGGTGACCATCGTTATCGAAAAAGCCTGCATCGCCCGTATGAAAATACCCGTCTTTATCGATTGCTTCGGCGGTATCTTCCGGCTTCTTGTAGTACGCAATCATTAAACCGGGCGAGCGCACAAGTACCTCGCCGCTATCGGCAATCTTGACCTCCACACCCTGCATAGGACGCCCAACAGTATCAAGTTTGACATCGCCGGATCGCTGCATGCACACGGTAACGCAGGTTTCAGTCATGCCATAGAGCTGTTTGAGATTGATGCCTATGGAGCGATAAAAATCGAACAGATCGGGACCAATTGCCTCGCCCCCTGTATATGCAACGCGTACGCGTGACATGCCCAGTACATTTTTCAGTGGGCCGTACACCAGCAATTCACCGAGCGCATACAGCAATCTGTCGCTGAACGAGACACTAGATTTGCTATCGAGAAGTTTAAGTCCTACACGACGCGCAATCCGCATAAAGTAGTGGAAGATACTGCGCTTGATGGCGCTGGCATCCTCGATGCGAATCATCACCTGCGTGAGAATGTTTTCGTAAATGCGTGGCGGTCCGAAATAATACGTTGGGCCAATTTCACGTAAATCGCTGGTGACCGTTGCGGGTGACTCCGGACAGTTCAGGCAAAAGCCAGTGAGATGCGACATCGCAAAGGAATACAGAAAATCGCCGACCCAGGCCAACGGCAGGTAGCACAATACCTCGTCTTCGGGCGTGAGTCCGTCAAATGCAATCAGTGTCTTGCTGGTGGCAATCATCGCCGCATGGGAGTGGCAGACGCCCTTGGGTTTGCCCGTGGTACCGGATGTATAAAGAATGACGGCGATGTCATCAGACCGTCCGGCATGAACCTCGCCCATGAAAAATGAAGGGTGATGCTCGGCGTGGGTGCGTCCCAGTGCCTGCACTTGCTCAAACGCGTGCAGACCTGATTGCCAATAGTTGCGCAAGCCGCGTCCGTCGTCATAAATAATGTGCGAGAGGCCCGGCACTGTTTCCCGGATTTCAAGCAGTTTGTCGACCTGCTCCTGATCTTCGACGATGGCGAAATCGATGCTGGCGTTTTCCAGCACATAGGCCATATCGGCGGCAGGTGCGTCCTGATACAAGGGAACGGCAACGCCCCCCAGACATTGGGCCGCCGACATGCCCCAATACAAGCGAGGGCGGTTGTCACCGATCACGGCGAGATTCATCCCGCGTTTAAAACCCAAGGCAGCCAGGCCGCAAGCGAGTTGGCGTATATGCTCTGCGGCTTCTGACCAGCTGGTGCTTTGCCAGATACCCAGATCCTTTTCCCGGAACGCCGGCTTGTCGGCGCGTACTCGCGCGTGCTCAAGCAATAAACGCGGAAAAGTATCCGCTACGGAAGTTTGCCTCTCCATGCGCTGTTCTTCATTCTTGGTGGGGGTGGACGGCGCTGATGGTCTGCTGCGCCGATGCTATGCGCAATCATAACCAGCTTGTGGCTTGCCGGCAGTCATTTAGATGAATATCCCACAAGTTTTAATGTTGCGACGCAACATCATGTGTGTTAACCGCCCCCAAGTTCTGGAACCGCACAGGCTATGAAGAGTCCATCATCAAGAAAATGCGGATGGCACAAAACAGGTGATGGCCTTGTTCAAGCGCCATAGCTGACCGGGTAATTTCCGGCAGTTGACCAATTTTGCGCACGGCGATCGTCATGGCAGGATCCGTGCGTGAAGTCAAAATTGAGCATCTGCCAGAGGATTTTCTCGATGATGTCGGTCAGCTTCCGATCACGACGGATTGCGCACTGCAAACCCAGGTAACAACGGTGCTGGCCGGCGGCAATGTGCGGCTCGAAGACGTGGAGCTGCTGACGATACAAAAATCCCTTGATGAGCATCGCGGAAACGTCTCGGCGGCTGCACGTGCGTTGGGCGTGTCACGCAACACGATTTATCGCAAGCTGCAGAAATAAAAGCGGCGTTCGACTGCAACCCGTACGAGCGATCGCTCGTTACCGGTTTTTTCATTTCAAGGTGATGGGTGTAGCTCCAGCACTGCCTCCCGCAGCGCCGCTGCAATCAGGGGATCGGCTGGTGTGTGACCTCCGCGGGCCACCCAATGCAGCCGCGCATGAGTCATGCGCTTGGCCAGGCGCGCGGCGTTTTCCGGAGGGCAGACCAGATCATGGCTGCCGTGCACGATCACGGTTGGTGTGTCGGCGAGTGCTTGCGCAGCGCCTAGCAAATCAGCCTCGCTCGTGAAGCATGCATTCAAAAGATAGTGGGCTTGCAGACGGTATTTGCCTATCGCGCGCGCCGAGGCTTTTGACGGTACGGCGGCCAGCGTGCATTGGCCCGACATCGCTTGCATGATGGCTTCTTCATAAGCACCCCAGCGCGTGGCGGCGTCTTCGGCTTCTTGTTCAGACCCGTGCAGTAAATGCTTGCCGAGTGTCGCGAGTACCTGCAGTTTTTGATCATCACGCCAGCCCAGTGTTAATTGTTCCCATGCGAGTGGCACCATCGCGCGCAGCGATTGAAAGAACCAGTCGAGTTCGCGCTGGCTGGCAAGAAAACTTCCTCGCAAAACCATCGCGCGTATGCGACGTGTGTGCTTAGCAGCGTAAAGCAGTGCCAGCGTTGCACCCCATGACCCACCAACCACCATCCATCGTTCAATGCCGAGTCGTTCGCGAATCATCTCGATATCGGCCACCAGTTTTGCGCTGTCATTGTTGATGATCTCGCCTTGCGGTTGGGATTGCCCGGCACCGCGCTGATCAAACAGAACGACGCGCTGCAGCGCAAGGTCGAACCACTCCAGCACCGAGGGCTGCGTACCGCTGCCGGGGCCGCCGTGAAGAACCACTGTCGCTGGTGCGTCGGGGCGGCCGTACTGAGCTACAAAAAGGGTGTGGCCATCGCCGCTGAGCAGGTTTTGCTGGTCGAAGGGTGTCGCGGACATGGATTTTTCCGGGCGTGCTTTGGGCTAGAATGAGGCCCATAAATAACACAAGAGACCAGTTTCGCCCCAATGCATTTTCACGAAAAACCGGGCGCTTTGATCGTAAAGCGCTGTTTTCAAAGGGGCGAGAGGAGATGACGATGCCCACCTGCTTGTCCGGGCTGATGGTTTCAGGCGGTTTTTCATTTCGTTTTCCTGCGATGGCAATGCGTAATCTTTGCATCGATCGTGCCGTTTGCGTTCTAAATGGTGCATTGCCGGCTACGCACAACAATTAACCTCACCTCCTGAAAATCATGAAAATTCTTGTTTTAGGTTCTGCTGCGGGAGGTGGTTTCCCGCAATGGAATTGCAATTGCACCAACTGCGCTGGCGTACGCAAAGGCAATATCAACGCCAAAGCACGTACGCAATCATCGATCGCGGTATCGGCGAATGGAACAGACTGGGTGTTGATTAACGCATCACCGGACATTCTTTTTCAGTTGCGCTCCAATCCTGCGTTGCAGCCAGCGCGCGCTATACGTGACTCAGGCATCACTGCCGTGGTGGTGATGGATGCGCAAATCGATCACATCACCGGGCTACTGATGCTGCGCGAGGGAAGAAAGAAACTCAATTTGTATTGTACGGATTCGGTCTGGGATGATCTTAATCACGGACTCCCACTCGCCAAAGTGTTGTCACACTATTGTGGCGTCGAGCATTACGAAATCACCGGACTGTCTGCAGACAAGACGCGGTTTGCCCCGATTGAAGTACCGGGCATCGTGGGTATTCGTTTTCATCCGCTGCCTTTGAAAAGCAAGGCGCCACCGTACTCACCTCACCGCGCCAATCCTCAGCCAGGCGACAACAATGGTCTGTTGATTGAAAATATCGAGACTGGCAAGACGCTGTTTTATGCGCCTGGTCTCGGTGAGATCGAGCCGCACGTGCTCGACGCGATGCAAAGAGCTGATTGCGTACTGGTCGATGGCACTGTCTGGACTGGTGACGAGATGATCACCCTGGGTCTGACGCAAAAGACAGCGGCGGACATGGGTCATTTGCAGTTGTCAGGCCCCGGCGGCATGATAGAAGTACTCGATAGCGTGGGGCAGCGCCGCAAGGTACTTATCCACATTAATAACACCAATCCGATTTTGAACGAAGACTCGGCCGAGCATGCAGCGCTTGCGAAGCACGGCATTGAAGTCGCATTTGATGGCATGGAGATCAACGTATGAACGCACCCACCAACATGACCGAGCAAATGCCCTGGAGCCGCGAAGAGTTCGAGGAAAATCTGCGCGCCAGAGGCAAGAGCTATCACATCAATCATCCGTTCAATATACGGATGAATAACGGCGAACTCACGCCTGATCAGATTCGCGGCTGGGTAATCAATCGCTTTTATTATCAGGTCATGATTCCCGTCAAAGATGCGGCCATCATATCCAACTGCCCCGACCGCGAAACGCGTCGCAAGTGGATAGATCGCATTCATGATCACGATGGCTATGGCGACAAGCCCGGTGGTATCGAAGCCTGGACGCGTCTGGGTGAAGCTACCGGCATCTCCCGTGAAGATTTGTGGTCGCTGAAAAAAGTCGAGCCCGGTGTGCGCTTTGCGGTTGATGCCTATGTCAATTTCGCACGCAGCCGCCCATGGCAAGAGGCGGTTTGCTCATCACTGACCGAGATGTTTGCACCCAAAATTCACAAAGATCGCCTCGCGAACTGGCCCACGCATTACCCCTGGGTGAAGGAAGAGGGCCTTACCTATTTTCGCACCCGCGTCACGCTCGCCGAGCGTGATGTCGAACATGGTCTGGCCGTTACGCTCGAACACTTCACCACGCGTGAGCAGCAGGAGCGCGCGCTGGAAATCCTGCAATTCAAGCTGGATGTCTTGTGGGCTATTTCGGATGCCATCGAAAAAGTCTATCCCTGAAAGCACACGATGAGTGAACTGACTGCAAAGCCGAAACTTACCCGCCTGTTTCGCATGCAATGGGAAGAAGCACAGGGTGCCTATGTGTTGTTGTACCCGGAGGGTATGGTCAAGCTGAATCAGAGCGCGGGGGAAATTCTCAAGCGCTGCGATGGCGAGCGTGATGTGCAGGCCATCATCGACGACATTGAACAAACCTTCAATGCGACAGGCCTGGAAAAAGATGTCACAGGATTTATTGAAATTGCAACCGAGCGAGGCTGGATTGTCTGAGATCACACCCACCCCAACAATGACGCAGGTGCCGCCACCGCTGTGGCTGCTGGCCGAAATCACCTACAAATGTCCGCTCCATTGCGTCTTCTGTTACAACCCGCTGAATTATGCGGCGGATCGCAGAGAGTTGACGACCAATGAATGGAAAGACGTTCTGCGTCAGGCGCGTGCGCTGGGTGCGGCTCAGCTGGGATTCTCAGGCGGTGAGCCGCTGGTACGCGATGATCTTGAGGAGCTGATTGGTGAGGCGCACCAGCTGGGGTTTTACACCAACCTCATTACCTCGGGTATTGGTCTTACGGAAGCGCGCATCTCGCGCATGAAAGATCTGGGGCTCGATCACATTCAGCTTTCGTTCCAGGATTCGACCAAGGAGATGAATGACTTCCTCTCCAGCACCAAGACATTCGATTTGAAGAACCGCGTCGCCAAGCTCATCAAAAAGTACGACTATCCGATGGTGCTCAACGTCGTT
>SYFN01000078.1 GCA_005800405.1 Burkholderiales bacterium | reverse complement strand
CGCTTCTCTTCGCGCACGCACACGACCTGATGATTCCCCAGGGTTTGAACGGCTTCGGTTTCCACAGCCGCCGATACCTGAAGGTTGGCGGCATTGACTTCGATGCTGGCAAACAGACCAGGTCGCCAGGTACCCCGAGGGTTGGCGAGCAAGATACGGGCTCTCGCCATGCGGGTTTGCTCACCGACCAGAGCGCCTACAAAAGCGACCGTTCCCGTCGCCCTGGCATCAAATGCGGTGGCGCGCACCAACACCTTCGCGCCGACACGCAAGAGCGGCAGATCCTTGGCCGGAATACTGACTTCGACCCAAACCGAGGACATATCGGAAATCGTCATGATGTGCGTGTCTTCCCTGACCGCCTCACCCACACTGAGCTGGCGCTCCACAACCAAACCGTCGTAGGGTGCGCGCAATTCAAACCGACTCAAGCCAGTACCGCTGCCGGCTGCAACACCCAGCGCGCTCAACTTCTGCTCCGCATTTTCGACCGCAATCTCCGCCTCACGCAGTACCGCCTGCGCCTGCAGAAAATCCTGCTCGGCGGTTATTTTTTGCTCCCAGAGTTTTTTCTCGCGCTCGTAGACTGTCTGCGCCAGACTCCTTCGCTTTTGCGCACTCTGCAGCGCACTGCGCTGCTCAGAAATGACCTGGCTCGAAAACACAGCCAGCGCCTGACCCTTGCGAACGGTCTGGCCCGTGCTCACCAACACGGCCTCGGCAATACCAGGGACACGCGGAACCACGTGAACAGTGCGATCATCATTTAGCTGAATCTCGCCCGGGAACTGAACCACTGCGGCAATCTGTGCAGCGCCCGCTGCTGCGACCACGATACCCGATGCACTCACCTGACCATCATCCATCATCACCTGTGCGACCTCGTTTGTCGCCTTCGAGTTGTTCTGCACCTGTGCCGGGGCTGGCCCATCATCGTCCTGTTTACGAACCGGTTTTTTTACCGACTGGGTAAGGATCAGTGTCGCCAGCACCGCGCCCGCCGCGATGATCAGAAAAATCGCCAACAACTGCGCTTTGCCTTGAGCCTTGGTAGATTTGTGCATAGTGGTCACCTGCCGCCCGTGGACGCAGGAGCGGGCGAAGCCGCCGCATCCGGCTGACCGAGAATACCTTCGAGATCCGTCATCGCGCGATGTACCTCAGCTAGGGCATTGAGGTATTGGGATCTCGCACTGAAGAAAGTCCGCTGCGCATCAAGTACCTCCAGAAAACTGAACTTGCCATTCTCAAATCCGATTGTAGCTGCTTCATATGCACTCTTCGCACCGGGTAAGACCTCGGTACGCAGCAGCTCTGCCTCTTGCCGGCGTGCGCTTAGCCGCTCCATGACCTGATAAGCATTACTGGTCAGCCCGATCCGCGTGGCGACCAATTCATCGCGCGCTTTGTCTTCGCGACGCAAGGCTTCGAGCAAATTACCCTGATTACGGTTGTACAGCGGTATGGGCACGGAAAATCCCAGCATCATCTGTTCACTTTGTGATTCCTCTCGGCGCTTCACACCGACACTAAACGTCAAGTCCTGAATAGTTTTGCTTTGCTCTACATTGACCAGCGACTTGCGTCGCTCGAGTTCGAGTTGCGCACGCTGAATCAGTGGCGATGTACCGAGGCGCTGTTCTATCAATTCGCGCGCCGGCATTTGGGGAAGCAAGTCCACATTTCCCTTTGCCTCACTAAAGCGTGGCGAGGAATTCCCCCACAAGCTCGCAAGACGCCGGCGCGCGTTGCGGAGTTCGCTCTGCGCCTGGGTCAACACGACCCGAGCACCGGCCTCGGCCACCCGTGCCTTGGTTTCTTCGACCGGCGACACCTTGCCCGCCACTACGCGCTTGGCGGCAATATCAGTGGCACGACGGGCGAGGCTCACGCCGTCCTGAGCAAGCGCCATCAACTCTTGCGCCGCCAGTACATCAAAGAACGCGGCCATCACGGCGGCCCGCACTTTCAATTGACGGCCACCGAGATCTGAGACCGCAACATCGCGTCCGCGCTGCGCAGCCTCCACACGAGCGGCGCGCTTGTCACCGCGTTCGATGGGCAACTCCACCTGCGCCGAACTGGAGCGCGAGATCTTGCCCGCATTTTCAGTGCTGTAGCTAAACCTGGGATTCGGCCGCAGGGATCCCTGCAATATCTGCGCCTCGGTCGCTTCTATTTCTCGCCGAGCGGCTGCAATCGTCGGATTGACCTCAAGCGCGAGGCGAATCGCTGCCTCCATTGTCAGTGGTCCCGCGGGCTCCTGAAAGATACGGCCCTCATCACCTGCCCGTAACGGGTCTTCCCACCAAGAAGGCTGTGCTACGGTCTGCGCGAAGGTCCCATTCGCCAACAGCAGTGCGCAAACGATGCTCAGCGTGATGACGTGCGGCTTGCCCATCGCAATGGGCGCCATTGAATTGTTTTTTCGTCCTAACATCTGATCCTCCCGAAACGGCTACGTGCAAAGGCTGATGTCGTCGCGTGGCTGGGCAGAAGAAAGGTAGCGCGAGATGCCAACGGCTTGCAGCCAACGGGACTTGGCGTATCTCGCTACCACCGGGGATCTGCAGAGCAGATACACCACTCAGCGACTCGGCGACTCAGGCAATCAGAGGGGGCGAGACCAATTGGGGCGTTCAGGTCTATCGAACGGCGGTGAAGGTACTTGACCGGCAATTACAGACACCAGATCAGCGTGAGGAAGGGTCAAGGTAACCAAATTGAGATCGGAGAGGAGTCCAAAGATCACACCGACATGGCACATGCTGCAGTCAAGGTCGGTACCGGCGTAAGCGTCCTGCTGCGCTTTCTTGTGCTGGTGATCATGATGGCCGACATGCTTGACCACCGCATCATGCTCGTGGTGACAATACGAACCTGCCGCCGCTGCAGCTGCCTGCAAGGACATCACGGCGATCAGCACCAGCGCGAGGAAAGTTCT
The DNA here is from genome assembly GCA_005800405.1 of Burkholderiales bacterium. Classification (GTDB taxonomy): domain Bacteria; phylum Pseudomonadota; class Gammaproteobacteria; order Burkholderiales; family Burkholderiaceae_D; genus Pernthalerella. Next base: position 1,616 of record SYFN01000078.1, on the reverse strand, counting down.
CATGTGCCTGAGTTTACCAGCTTTGCCACGCACCACCGGGTACGATTCGCTTGCGCTGTCCTGGAAAAATCTTGTGACGTCGGCGATATCGTCACCCGACCATCCAGACGGATTCACTTTTTTCCTGACGGCGCGAAGCAAGCGCGATTTTTCTTCGATGAGGCGAAACCTGAATGACTCCGCGCGTCGAAACTTGACTGCCCGCTGCCCGCCGACCCACCAAAATGGCTTTTCGGGGGTCGGATCAGAACAGTGGCACAATAGGGGTTACGCCTATCAGCCCACAAGGCGGATAGAAATATACTGTATATTTGTACAGTATAATTAGGCTGGGCTGGAGCACCACCGCCACAGCTACCCCTCCCAAAGGAGTTATCGAAATGAAAATAAATCTGGCCTATACTATACCGGCTGCGAACGATCTCCCTATTCGTCGCAAAGCCGATGTGCAAAGCCTCTGGCGCAAGCGTAGCTGGATGCCGCCAAGCGAGTACCGGAATGACTTTGCGCAGTCCTGCCGCCCTTCGATTTTGGCGGGTATGAGAAAGCTTGAATTGGTCAAATGGCGGTAATTGATTTTTAAAATCGCAATAATTCGCACGAGCGCCAAGGCATCATGTCCAATGCCGCGGGGCGCTCTGGACGCACTTGTGCCTGCCATCCGTTGATATTCCTCCTTGTCTCGCCTCCCGAAACGCCCAATCTGCGGCGATCGGCCTTCCTTGCCTGGTCTCGGCTCGGGCCCTGAACAGATGTCGACTTGGCCTGCCGCATCATGACGGCCCTCGTGTTCTTTATTTTTGCATCCCGATAAAACGAAACCCGAGCCCGTTTGAAAAGTCGATCCATTCAGGGCCTCCCTGACTTTTATTTATTTACCGCATAAGCATGTCTGAAAATATTCGTTTGGAAATGACACATGGCTGAATAAGCTTCAACCTCACCATTTTTCATTACGGAGCAAAAGCATGCGATTCATCCAATCTCTGTCCTTCGTCCTTTCACTTGGACTGGCGTCACAAGTGCACGCGGCTGAGGTCAGTTTTCTCAATGTCTCTTACGATCCGACACGTGAGCTCTACCAAGACTTCAATAAGTCTTTCGCCACGGTCTGGAAAAGCTAAAGTGGCGATGACCTGAAGATCAAACAATCGCATGGCGGCTCTGGCAAACAAGCACGTGTCGTTATCGATGGTCTGGCTGCTGATGTCGTGACCCTCGCACTGGCTTATGACATCGATGAAATCGCACAGCGCGGTCTCTGTCCGACGTCAGCATGTGAGACAAATAGGGGTAGTTGATTTAAGGAGGGTTTAGGTTCATCTTTCAACCCAAGGAGTGAAGATGAATATGAAATCAATTCAACCCAAGGCCACTGCCGAGCAAGTGGTTAAAAACATCCGAAGAGCCACCAGGCGGCACTACTCAGCCGAGGACAAGATACGCATTGTTCTGAGCGGCTTGCGGGGTGAGGACAGCATTGCTGAGTTGTGTGAGCTTGCCCCCGGAAAGTGGATCCCATAACGAGATGCATAATCTTGTTCATGGGAGGTGTTATGGGAAAGACAAACCGGGCGCGGTATACGCTGGAATTCAAGTTGGAAGCGGTTAGATTG
>SYFN01000077.1 GCA_005800405.1 Burkholderiales bacterium | reverse complement strand
TTGTGCCTACTGCTACGCCGTTAAAGTCTGTGGACGTATAGTTAAGCATCACTCGCGCGTTGTCGTTGACGAACCATGTCAATCCATATGTCAAGGCAGACAGTTCATTAGTTTTCCCGGTTGCAACTTTAACGTCTGACGCGTCCAAGCTGCTGAAACGAACACCAACCTGCCATGCCCCCAAGCCACCTTTCTCTAGAGCAAAAGGCTGGTTAGGCTTGATCCAGCCAAATGTACCTGCGGAATTACTGTAGTTATGCTTTTCGCCGGTCAGGTTGTACACAACTTGCAAATAATTCGTATTAATTTCATCGGTGCGAATATCTTTTTTGTACTTGAAGTCGAAAATTTCACCTTGAACTTTCAATGCTTCATAGGCAACCGCAAATTCATACCCCAAACGAGTACGGTCAGGATCTGTAATGCTGCTGGACGCGATGAACGGCACGTCCGCAGCGGTGGACGTGTACCACCTTGTCTCGGTCCGTCCCATTGATGGTGTAATCGTTTTTATTTTCCCACTGCTGTATGCGAGACCCACATGAGTGACGATCGAATCGTTGTTTGCGAATGCCTTGGAAAGATTCGCAGTAACTCTCCCTATCGTATCTAAGGAATCAATTGTTGGAGATTTATTTCCGCGTCCAACAGATAATGCCAAACCGTAGGTAATGCCAGCACTTGGAGATCCGAAAGCCATGACACCGGTCTCTTTACCTGGAACAAACTCGCCTTCATTTTGGTTCGCCAGACCACGCTCCATAAAATCGATATTGTTCGAACTTGTCAGCTGTTCCAAGCTGAATGGCATTTTGAATTTACCCATGCGAACTTGAAATTCTGGTTTTGCAGCATAATCAACAAAGGCAACATCGACTTCCGTAGCGGATGATGACATGCCGTTATTACTCATGCCATAGTTACCCACAATTTCGTACTTCCAGTCTTTCTCAAACTGCCCTCTCACGCCCAGTCTCGCACGACGAACTTCCAGCACGTCCGTAAAAGGATCTTTATCGGGTGATGCGCCCGGCGCCCAGGATGGTGAGTACTGCCGATAATCCATGTGCAAACGCCCGGTTAGCTGAATGCTGTTTTGTCCATCGGTCGACTGAATGCCAATACCGTTTTTCATGACCTGCCCAGCTTCCGCGTTTTTGATTAAGTAGGCGTTTGCCTTCGCAACATCTTGATCCAACCGTTTCTCTTTAAACTGCTTGTTCTCAGCCGCATCAGCGTTGTCTTTCATGAACTGGTCATAATCTTGCTGTGAAATCACACCCTTCTTCAGCATGAGGTCGAGCACATTCTTCACATCATCGGTAGCGTAGGCAGGTACAGCCAGAGTGGCGCAAACCGTGGCGACGGCGACAGCCACACGCTTGGTGGCGATCAGACCGGTGGGGGTTTTGTTCATTCGAGTTCTCCATTAATTAGACAAACGCAATCAAGCATCAGACGCAGCCAGACCGCGCCACTGACTTCAATTACTAACCGCGATTATTCCCAGCGATTTTTTCAACTTGATGACAGGAAAGTACAAACTGACCGATAATCATCCCTGTGCTAAAAAACAACATTAGCGCTGACGATAAAACCCCTTGATGCGACATTTGTCATCAAGGGGTCATATTCAGGATTTACGTTCACAGGTTTTGCAAAATTAACCAGGGGGATTGGAAGATATGCTGGCTGCGATCGACCTTGGGTCGAACAGCTTCAGACTCCACATCGGCACCTTTGACGGTGAGCAAATCCGTATCGTCAATAGCGCAAGGGAGCCAGTCCGACTGGGGGCGGGGCTGGATGAACGGGGCAATCTGACGGTGTCGGCGATGCAATCCGCGGTAGCCTGCCTGTCCCGCTTTTCCGAAATCCTGCAGGCCACACCGCTGACCCGGGTGCGCGTGGTGGCAACAAATACCGTGCGCATCGCCCGCAACGCCCGCACCTTCCTGCAGATCGCCGAGAGAGCCATCGGCTACCCGATCGATGTCATCTCTGGCGAGGAAGAAGGTCGCCTGATTTACATGGGCGTGGCCTGCGTGCTGGATGATGCATCCGAGCGGCGGCTGGTAATCGATATCGGCGGCGGCTCAACCGAGCTGGTTTTGGGCCAGGGGAGCGAAATCGAAGAAGTCGAATCGTTCGGGGTTGGCACGGTCTCCACCGCTTCGCGTTTTTTTGGTGGGCAAAAAATCACTGAGCAGGCCTTCGAGTCAGCGATTCTCAAGGCCAGAAGCTTTTTTGAAGATGGAATGAAGCCCTTCCATCCCCGGCTCTGGAATGTCGCCTATGGCTCCTCCGGCACCATGCGGACGATTGCGGATGTGATCGAGAAAAACGCTATCGGGGATTACACCCTGTCGGTGAAAAACATGCGCGCGCTCAAGGACTGGTTGATTGCCTGCGGACGCCAGGACAACATAGATCTGGTCGGCATCAAGCCCGAGCGCATCAGCGTGGTTCTGGGTGGCTTGCCGGTGCTGATCGGTTTATCGGAAGAACTCGGTCTCAAACAATTGTGGCCCATTGAGGCGGGCTTGCGTATGGGGGTTTTATGGGACCTGCATCTCAGGTCCCGCAGCAAGGACAGACGCCGTGAATCCATCAAACGACTCCTGCGGCGATACAGCGTGGATGAACAACGAGCCGCGGCGGCGAAGTCCAACGCACGAGCGCTGTATGCGCAGCTCAATCCCGAAGACGAAGAGCTCACGCGCATGGTCAGTTGGGCTGGGCAAATTCACGAGGTGGGTATGATGGTGTCCCACACAGGTTTCCACAAACACGGCGCTTACCTCGCCCTGCATGCGGACCTGCCTGGATTTACCCAGCATGAGCAGCAAGTGTTGAGTTCACTCGTGCTGGCCCAAAAAGGTAATCTGCGCAAAGTCAGCTACACAATTGCCGACCCCAATCTGGCCAAGGCGATTCTTGCACTGAGACTAGGTATCATCTTCATGCACGCGCGAATCAATCCCGCTGAAGAAGACATTAAATTGCGAATGCGTCAGCGTATTGATCTCGAACTCCCCAAGGGCACCCTCTCCACTCACCCAACGCTGGCATGCTGGCTGGGCAAAGAGCAAGCCAATTGGGAGGAAATCGGTATTGATTTTCTGGTACGGCCGTTGGTATGAGCTGAGCGTAGTGACTTATTGCATCACCCATGCGTCATTACCCACTCCACTGAAACCCACCACTGAGTTTCAAAAATTGCAGGCGTCGTTCTTTCCAACGAAATGTAGATCTGCAAATCCTGCACGGACTTTCTCGCCCGTGTTGTCGGTATCAGAAGCAATCGCCACCAGGATAGGCTTCGCCTTGTCACTGCCAAAAGTGCGCGTCACATCGTCTCTGACATCGACACGCTCGGTGACCCAGCGGCCAAGGTCGTTGCTACCCGTCCGACGCACAATCATCTGCGCACGATCGGTATAGGCGTTTGGCAGGCGGGTATCGACTGCGTGGCGGTTATCCCACACATAATTGATCGCTGCATCTGGAACACGATCACCAAAAAGCGCACGAGCCAAGGACAGCACAGCCTTGTCTGCAAAACTCAGCGCCTCTGAAGGTAAAGCGAACGCAACGTAGACACGTGCTGCATAGTCTTCACCCTGACGGCGTTTCATATCCGCTTTTTTCAAGATATCCTCGACGCGCCAGCGCCAACACAGAACAGGCGTCGCTGTGAGGTCCACATCTACTTTCCGACCCAGCAGGGTCATACTGCGGTTGGCCTGTGACTCAATCGCATGCACGCCATCCCAGTACAAAGGACGGTACTGCGTCCGGTGTACGTTCTTTTCCAACTGAATAACTTGCCATGAAGGCGGTAAACCGACCAGATCGGTATCGAAGCGACCTATGCTGACCTCAGGCGCTCCCGCCATCGTCACTACCGGAAAACACAGTAGCAGTGCAGATGCACAGTTGTGTAGACTGGCAAAGAACATCGAACGCACGATACCGTCTCTATTGTTCACTTACAAAAACACAGGAAAGTTCTGGCCACCATCCAGTAAAAATACCTCAGTGTCAGAAAAAACCAGTAGCGCATGCGCTGTTGTTGCAAGCGGCTGAAGCTCGGGGGGCGTAAACTCCAGACTCAGAGAATCGTAGATGAAATCGATACTTGCTTGTACATCAGTGCGAGTAGCATGGGCCAGCGTCACATGACGATCAATCGATAGGATGGATAAAGCATGTTGCGATCTGAGTTGTGACAGCACCAGATTACCCGCATAGTCCGATCCAGCCACCAGCAGCAGCACCGTATGCTGTGGCAATCCTCCGCGCTGCCATAAGGCTTCGCACTCGGCGAGATACGGTGACAGCCAATCGGCGTGAGCCAAAGGCTGGCGCTGTGGCTGATCCGTAAAAATATCTCTGGCATCCATAGGCAAAATGCTCGCTGTTGAAGTCAGTACGCTCCCTCTCAGGTAAGCGCTGCGCCGATCCGGAGGCACCCAAGTTGTACGTCGGGGAGTTTATCGGGCAAATATTTAATGAGGGTGACAAGCGCCTGACATAGGCTTGTCATCTGGAATTCACAGATTTGTGATCCAATCGTCGACAGATGGCATTTTTTCCGGAGGTATCAAGTGCGTGATCTTTCGTCTACTACTGGACCCGCTACGGACGATATTGCGGGATCATCCGACTTCGACAGCGTGCTGAGCATGCGCCTGTCCCGCCGCACTCTTCTCAAGGGCAGCCTGGCAACGGCTACGATGACTTATTTGGGTGGCAGCCTGAGTCTGTCAGCCAGCGGTGATGCGCAGTCCACTGCACGCCGACTCAAACTGAATTTCCAGGCGATACCCAAAAGTATTGACGACCAGGTCGCGATTGCCAACGGCTATCAATGGCACGTGTTGGTGGCGACAGGTGATCCTTTGGCATCCGATGTAGCAGCTTATGCCAACGATGGCAGTGACGAGGCCAGCAGCTTTACCCGGCGTGCTGGTGATCATCATGATGGCATGCACTTCTTCGGCATGGGCCAATCTGCGCGCTGGGATGCGCAGCGCTCAGAACGTGGTCTCCTGTGCAATAATCATGAAGCGGTGACCGCTGCGTTTCTGCACCCGAAGGGCGAAACGGTTGCTGATGGCAAGCGAATATCGGAAGACGAGGTCATGAAAGAAATGCTGGCCCATGGCGTATCGATTGTCGAAGTGCGCCGGCATCAGGGTAGTTACGTCACACACCAGGATTCACCACTGAATCGCCGCATCACACCTTTGACCGACATGGAGCTGACCGGTCCGGCAGCGCGCAGTCCGCAACTGATCACGAAGTACTCCATCACGGGCACCCGCACCCGGGGCACAATCGCCAATTGCGCGAACGGTTACACGCCCTGGGGAACCTATCTTACCTGCGAAGAAAACTGGGCGGGATTTTTCAAGCGTGATGAATCCGATAACGCCAAACGCAGCGCCAAAGAACTGGCTGCGCTGCGTCGTTATGGCATCGAAGGCAAAGGCAAGCATTTGTGGGCAAGCGTGCAACCCGATACAGCAGACCATCGTTTCGGTCGCTGGCATGCTGCTGTCACTGGTACCTCCAATAATGGCAGTGATGATTACCGCAATGTCGCCAATACCTTTGGGTGGGTCGTTGAAATTGATCCTTTTTCACCTACGACCAGCCCCAAAAAACGAACGGCATTGGGTCGTTTTGCGCATGAGGGTGCATGGCCCGGTCCCGTGATCCCTGGGCAGCCTCTAGTCTGGTACATGGGCTGCGATGCGCGCAACGAGTACATCTACAAATACGTCTCCACCGCCGTGTGGGATCCCAGTGATGCCAAGCGCGGGCTCGCTGCTGGCGATAAATAGCTCAATGAAGGCAAACTCTACGCGGCACGTTTCAATGCCGACGGTACAGGTGACTGGCTGGAGCTGAAATTCGGCCTGAACAGCATCGACGCTGATTACGCCCACTATGCGTTCAGCGATCAGGCCGACGTGCTGATTCATGCCCGTTTGGCCGCCGATGCAGCCGGCGTTACCCGCATGGACCGGCCTGAGTGGGGCGCTGTCAATCCGCGCAATGGGGAGGTCTACATGACCCTGACCTACAATCCCTCGCGCACGCTCGATCAAATCGATGCAGCCAATCCACGCGTCTACAAAGACACGCATGCGGGCGACTCCGGCAAGACTAAAGGTAAAGGTAATGGCAAGGGTAACGTCAATGGTCACGTCATTCGCTGGGCCGAGCAGGATGGTCGGGTAGGCGCGACAAAATTTCAGTGGGATGTATTTCTGTTTGCCGCGCGCTCGAGCGCAGATCCCCAACATATCAATTTGTCCGGACTGACCGCCGACAATGACTTCTCCAGCCCGGATGGTCTATGGTTTGCGCGCAGTGGTTTGCTCTGGATAGAGACCGATGATCATGCGTATCGCGATGCGAGTAACTGCATGCTGCTGGCCTCGATACCTGGCAAGGTAGGTGACGGTGGTGCACGCACCATCGTCAATCGCGAAGAAGACCAAGAACGTCTCATGACGACGCATATGGGCAAATCGGCGGAGGCGTCCTCGCTCCGTCGCTTTCTGGTGGGACCTGTCGATTGCGAAATCACCGGCCTGACCGAGTCACCTGACGGACGCGCACTGTTCGTCAACATCCAGCATCCCGGCGAAACCACCAACGGCAAAGATTTCAATATCGCTGATCCAGCGAGTTATCTGAGTCACTGGCCCGAAGGTGGCAAGGCACGGCCTCGATCTGCCACGCTCGTCATCGCTCGCAAAGATGGCGGACTCATCGGTGCTGATGTCGTTTAGCGATGTCGTTTGTCATCGAACTGCAATCTAACGGTCATGGTCTTGCATTAATCAGTCGCTACGCTCTTCTCACGACAACAACGAGGAAGAACGATGCGACTGATGACCGTCGGTGCGGATTCAACCCCGAATTTCCCCAAGCTTTCTCTAAGCCTGGCCAGCACCCCTGAAGAAGTTCGTGAAGTTCAGCGTCTGCGCTACCAAGTTTTTGTCGAGGCCATGGGTCTCGACACTCTGCAAAATAACGAAGGACTCGAGAAAGATGCGTTTGACGAGTTCTGTGATCATCTGATCGTCCGTGATACCCATACCCTGAAAGTCGTTGGCACCTACCGCGTGCTGGGGCAACGCGGCCTTCAACATACTTGCAACTTTTACTCCGAAAGCGAATTTGATCTGAGTCGTCTGGCGCATCTGCGCCCCCGCATTCTCGAGGCGGGTCGTGCTTGTATTCACCCCGACTATCGCAGCGGTGGCGTCATCATGATGCTCTGGGCGGGTCTGGCCGCCTGCATGCGCAGAGAAAGAGCAGACTACCTGATCGGCTGCGCGAGTATCAGCCTGGCAGATGGCGGCAACACGATCAACAGTATTTACAGGCAACTCGCAGGCGACCATCTCGCACCACCCGAATACCGGGTCACGCCCAGACTTCCCTTCCCTCTTCATGACGATGCACTCACCCGTGTAGCCACACTACCGCCGCTGGTCAAGGGCTATTTACGCAGTGGCGCATGGATTGGTGGAGAACCGGCATGGGATCCGGATTTCCATAGCGCAGACCTGTTCATGATGTTGCCGCTGCAGCGGCTCGACAGTCGCTATGCCAGACACTATCTCAAAGAAATGGAGAGCGCGGGAACGCGAGAGAACACTTCATGAGCGTAGGAAAAAAATCCAAAAACCCTCTCAAGAAACCCAAACCTTTGCGCTTCAACACGATATGGATTTCTGATGTTCATCTGGGTACCAGCGGATGTCAGGCAGGTCGTCTGCTGGAATTTCTGAAGGCTACCGAGTCGGATGTACTGTATCTTGTCGGCGATATCGTCGACGGCTGGCAACTCAGACGACGGTGGTACTGGCATCAGACGCACAATGATGTAGTCCAGCTGGTTCTGAAAAAGGCCAAGAAAGGAACCAAGGTAATTTTCGTTCCGGGTAATCACGATGAGGCGATACGTCAGTTTATCGGGCTGGATTTTGGTGGCATCAAGATTCGCGATGAACTGATCCATACCTGCGCCAATGGCAAGCGCATGCTGGTACTGCACGGGGATCGATTTGATGGCGTGATCGCGTGCGCCAAGTGGCTCGCCTATTTCGGTGACTCGCTCTACACCATGATCCTGAAGTTCAACCAGTACTACAACGCCTGGCGCGCACGCTCTGGTCTGCCCTACTGGTCGCTGTCGCAATACCTCAAGCTCAAAGTCAAAAATGCGGTCAGCTACATCACCTCCTTCGAAACAGCGCTCGCTGAAGAAGCGAAGAAGCAAGGCGTCGACGGTGTCATCTGCGGTCATATACACAAAGCCGAGATCCGCGACATAGGCGGCATTCTTTACTGCAATGATGGTGACTGGGTCGAGAGTCTGTCAGCGCTGGTTGAAGAGGCCAGTGGCGAGTTGCGTCTGATCGACTGGCATGAAGTGATGCTGCGCTGGGAGCAATCACAATTTGTGCGTATCGAAGAAGACGCCTATGCGGTGCCCGCATGAGCGCCATCATCCAGCGCCAGGCGCTTCATACCGTCGGCGCGTCAGACCTACTTTGCCCGGTACATCCTTTGCACCACGCTAGCAACACCCAAAGGCGGCTTTTGCTGTTGTCGGTATCGGCAGGGAATGGTCATGTGCGCGCCGCGCAAGCCATTGCCGCGCATGCTTGGCGTGATTATCCGCAGCTGCGACTGCAGCACATCGACATGATGGAGATCGTGCCAACCGCGTTTCGAAAGTTGTACAGCGATCTGTACATGAAGCTGGCCAGTGGTCTGCCGGAGGCCTGGGGATGGCTCTACCGAAAAACTGATTGCGAGCCCGGTCATAGCCTGAGCGGGCGCCTGCGTCGAGGTATACAACGCCTGTGTGCACAGCGTCTGTTCCGGGAAATTGATCGCTTCAAGCCTGATGTCATCATCTGCACGCATTTTCTGCCTGCCGAGGTACTCGCAACAGCGGTCAGGGAAAAGCGTCTCGGTTGTCAGGTCTGGGTCCAGGTGACCGACTTTGACCTGCATCAGATGTGGCTGCACCCCGGTATCAGCGGCTATTTCGTTGCAAATGACGAGTTGGCATTTCGTTTGCACCATCAGGGTGTAGCTCGCAAGGAGATTGTGGCCAGCGGCATTCCCGTGATGCCTGCGTTTACTACCCGCCGTGACCGACCCAAGGCCGCGGCAAGACTGTCACTGAATCCGGCCCGCTTCACGGTACTGCTGATGGGTGGTGGCGCGGGCGTAGGCATGGATCCCATCTGGATTGCTGAACTACTCAAGACACAGCCGCAGCTGCAAATGATCGTCATGACCGGCAGGAACTTTGCGCTGCGCGATTCGCTGGCCAGCTTGGAACACGCGTATTCAGACCGCCTGCGGGTGATCGGCTTCACCGAGGACGTTGCCTCTCTGATGATGACGTCTGATCTGGCGATCACCAAGCCGGGTGGGCTGAGCACCTCGGAGTGTCTGGTTTGCGGCTTGCCGATGTTACTGATCAATCCCATCCCTGGGCAAGAAGAGCGCAATGCGGCTTTTCTGATGCAGGAAGGCGTGGCTCAGCGCGCAGATGATCCGGTCACACTGCAATTTCGTCTGCAGAAGCTGATCTCGGATCCGGAACGTTTGACCTTGATGCGCCAGCGGGCGATCGCACTGGGCAAACCACACGCTGCTCTTCATGTCCTTGAGCGTGTGGCATGAGTACCTATTTGATGACACTGGCTCCCTCCATCACCACCCTTTTGTTCGTACTGATTCTCGGATTTTTTTTCGCGAAATTGGAAATTGCGATCGAAGGTAATTCTGGCTGGGCCGCCAATCTGCCGACCTGGCGAATCGAGCATCACTGGGTACTGGATCGTCTCTGGGGCGGGCGTGCAATGACGGGCTATCACGCCTGGGCGTTTTCTCTGGTCGCACTTTTCTTTTATTTCCCGCTCATCTTCGGTGATGAGTACAGCTGGGCTTTGGAGCAGCGTGTGCTTGGTGCGATCATGGTGTTCTGGGTAACTGAAGACTTTTTGTGGTTTGTACTAAATCCGGATTTTGGCTTACGTCGCTTTGCCAAAACGCATGCGGGATGGCACAAGCACTGGATTGGTGGTGCCCCAGTCGAATACTGGATTTTTACACCGCTGGGACTTTCCTTGCTCTGGCAATCGTATCAATAAGCGGCATCAGAACTCATTTTCATAAAACTTTGTTGGCAATCAATACCAATTGACCTTGTGATTACAAGGGCATTATTTAGGCTGTCAGGCAGGTTTTTGAGCAAAACCAACATGAGTCACCAACGGGGTTGTGTCAGCAAAATACAGGGAAGTGATAATTAACGTATAACGGTAGGCTTGCGATCACACGATCGCTTAACCTGAGTTACATAGAATTGGAACATGAATGAAAAAAATACTGATCGCATCGTTGCTATCGATTGGACTGGTCCTTCCCGTTCAGGCCAAAGACATCGTTGACACGGCCGTTGGCGCAGGCACTTTCAAAACATTAGCGACAGCGCTGGGGGCAGCCGGCCTGATTGAAACACTCAAGGGTAAGGGCCCCTTTACCGTGTTTGCACCAACGGATGAGGCGTTTGCCAAGATACCAAAAGCGGATCTGGATGCATTATTAAAAGACAAGAAGAAACTGGCTGCTGTTTTGACATACCACGTTGTATCCGGAAAAATTATGGCCGCTGATGTCAAAGCCGGCATGGTCAAAACTGTCCAAGGATCCGAACTGACCATCTCAACGACAAGCGGTGTGATGGTTGACAAAGCCAAGGTCATCAAAACCGATATCCTCGCTGACAATGGCGTCATTCACGTCATCGATACTGTCATCATGCCGAAGTAGATGGGTGTGGTGGTTTTTTTGTTGTTATCAGGGACGAGATAAACGAGTGAACGCTACTCGTTTCTAACACACCGATAATTCGCAAGGCTTGTTTGTACTGAGCGTGGCATTGAAACGCTACAGTCAAGCAGCCCAAAAAACCACACTGCTGTTCATGACTGGCGTGCGTCACTCACGACGCACGCCAGTCGCAGTCGTTTGACCTACTCATCGCAGATCCCCAGACAGAAACACCACAACCCGTTAATCAGTGAAAAATTCAGGCGCGAGTACTGCTTTGAGAAAAATCTCGTTGCCGTCCACGCGATCGCGACTTGCGATCCACCAGGCATTCGATTTTCTGATCGTCCAACGCTGCTCCTCACCGGTCAGCAACAGGGCAGCCAATTCACCCAGCCAGGGCTGATGCCCGATCGCCATGACCGGGCGACGACTTGCGGGCCAACCCGTGGCATCAAGGACCTCGGTCGCGCTGGCTTCCGGTCCTATGGCATCGACGATTTTATATTTGCGACCCAGCGCGTCTGCGGTTTGTTGCGTGCGCATTGTGGGACTGCACAAAATGCGACAACCATCAGGCAAACTGCGATCCAGCCAGGCACCCATGCGCGCAGCTTGTTTGCGGCCATGGGGCGTTAGCTCACGTCCTTCATCAGGTTCACCCACTTCGGCTTGGGCATGACGCCAGAGAATGATGTCCATCAACGGCCTAATGTTTGCATCAGAAATTCTTGCGCACTGAAACCCGTCTGGTCAGATCGCGGACGGCGACGATGATAGGCGCCACTGGCGTCGAGTTCTCACGAGTTCATATTATCTTTCAAGTAAGGCTCCAAGCCCTCCTGCATAACGCGCTTTTTTAACACTTTATCCAGAATAGGAAACGCAACTTCGATCCGGCGGAACAGGTTCCGGTTCATCCAATCTGCACTGGCCAGATACAAATCATCTTCGCCTTCATTATGGAAGCAGAAAATACGACTGTGCTCGAGGAATCTTCCCACAATCGATCGTACCCGAATATTTTCTGACAGACCTTGAACCCCCGGACGCAGCACGCAGGCACCACGCACGATCAGATCTATTTTTACACCGGCGCGAGATGCCTCGTAGAGGGCCTGAATGATGGAAGCATCCTGAAGCGCATTCATCTTCGCAATAATACGAGCGTTGCGACCGTCGCTGGCAATCTGCGTTTCTTTTTGAATTGCCTTGATCAACTCCTTATTCAGATCAAACGGTGCAACCCACAGATGACTCAGACGTTTAGGTCGTGTCAGACTGGTCAGATGAATGAAGACTTCATTCACGTCGCGCGCCATTGCCTGATTGGCCGTCAGCAATCCAAAGTCGGTATAAAACTTGGTGGTCGTTGGGTGATAGTTGCCGGTACCCAGATGCGCATAGAGCCGCAGCTTTCCTTCCTCTCGGCGTATCACCATCGCCATCTTTGCATGCGTCTTCAAACCGACCACGCCATAGACGACTTGTGCACCCACTTTCTCCAGTTTATCAACCCAGTTGATATTGGCTTCTTCATCGAAGCGCGCCATCAACTCAACAATGCCGGTCACCTCTTTCCCGTTGCGCGCGGCCGTGATCAGGGCTTCCATCAAATCGGAGTTCATGCCAGTACGATAAATCATCTGCTTGATCGCGACGACATTCGGATCTTCTGCTGCAGAACGAATAAATTCGATCACAGGCTGAAATGATTCGAATGGGTGATGGAGGAGGATATCGTGTTCCGCAATCATCGAAAAAAAATCACGATCGTCTGCAAGGGGTACAGATAGCCCAGGTGAAAACGGCCCAAACCTGAGACCCGGCCTCGATGCGTAATCAATCAGCTCGTTGAGCCTGACCATATTGACTGGGCCATCAACGCGATAGAGAAACTCCGGTGAGATCACGAACTGTTCCAGCAGAAATTCCGCCAGATGATCCGGACAATTTTGCGCGACCTCGAGACGTACGGCAAAGCCGAAATGTCGCGTCTGCAGCTCACCCTTCAATGCCTGACGCAAGTTTTTGACTTCTTCCTCATCCACCCACAGATCACTGTCGCGGGTGACACGAAATTGCGAGAATCCCAGCACCTCACGTCCCGGAAACATGTCGGCGATATGAGCATGGATGACCGACGACAACAGGCAGTAGGTCTCGGAATGACTGGCGTCATTGGAGGGGAGCTTGATCACACGCGGCAAAACGCGCGGTGCCTTGATGACGGCAATCGATGTACCCCGGCCGAAGGCATCCTTGCCGGCCAGCTCAACAATGAAATTCAGGCTTTTGTTAACGATCTGAGGAAATGGATGGGCCGGATCCAGCACGATGGGGGTGAGCAGCGGACGTACTTCCTTCTCGAAAAAATCCCGTACCCAATGTCTTTGCGCGTCATCACGATCAACGTGCCGGAGCAGCTGTATCCCTTCGACGGCCAAGGCGGGGAGAACTTGGTCATTCAGCACCGCGTACTGCTGCCCCACCAGTGCTTTGCAAGCGTCCGTGACCTCAGCCAAGCCTGGCAGCGACACCGCATGCGTTATGCCATGGTTTTCGCGAACCCGCGCAATCAGACTGGCAATGCGCACTTCAAAAAATTCGTCCAGATTACTGCTGACAATACACAGATACTTCAGACGCTCCAGCAAGGGGATACTCGCATCCTCAGCCTGGGCCAGCACGCGACGGTTGAATGCGAGCATGGACAGCTCCCGATTCAGCAGGGAACCGGCCGTCGCCTTGGTTGCGGCCTCCTCAGCCTCGCTCATGGCGCTGGCCGGCCTGACTCTTCTGGTGGCATTCATCTGGGCAGTGTAGGCAGACGGTATGACTGTTTCATGACAATAATGTTTCCTTATTGGAAGTTTCCTGTCATGCAGCTGACACAAAGGACCTTTATAGTTCACTCAGTTGTTTTGTACCCACCCCATAAAAGCGAGGAGTCTTCATGCGTAAGTTGCAATTTGTTAAAGGCATCGTCGGCGTAGCAGCGGGTCTCGTCATGGCCGTATCCGCTCATGCTGCTGATATTACCGGTGCCGGCGCCACCTTCCCCTACCCAATTTACTCCAAATGGGCTGAAGCCTACAAAGCCGCGACTGGGATTGGTCTGAACTATCAGTCCATCGGT
>SYFN01000076.1 GCA_005800405.1 Burkholderiales bacterium | reverse complement strand
CGGCATGGGCTTCATCGAAGAGACCGGTGCTGCGCAACATTATCGCGATGCACGCATTCTTACGATCTACGAAGGCACGACCGCGATTCAGGCGAACGATTTGATGGGTCGCAAAACCGTGCGTGATGGTGGTGCACTGGCACGCAGCATCATTGCGCAGGTACGTCATACCGAAGCAGAACTTGCGTCGGCAAAATCGCCGGATTTGCAGGCCATACACAAACGCCTGTCGGCAGCCAGCATCGCGCTTGAAAAGGCGGTTGATTTCATCGTCACCACGGCCAAATCCGATATCAAGGCAGCCTTCGCCGGCAGCGTTCTTTATCTCAAACTGGCGGGCGTTGTTTTTGGCGGTTGGCAGATGGCGCGTGCTGCGCTGGTCGCATCCCGCAAGATCGATGCTGCCGAGGGTGATGTCGCATTTTATAGCGCCAAGCTGAGCACCGCGCGGTTTTTTGCGGACCATTTCCTGTCCCAGGCAGAGGCTTCGCGGACTGCTATTGTTGAGGGCAGCTGCG
Source organism: Burkholderiales bacterium (assembly GCA_005800405.1). Lineage (GTDB taxonomy): Bacteria > Pseudomonadota > Gammaproteobacteria > Burkholderiales > Burkholderiaceae_D > Pernthalerella. Next base: position 2,600 of record SYFN01000076.1, on the reverse strand, counting down.
GGGTTCTTGCATTGGCCGAGGAACAGTTCTGACGTCGTATTTTCTGCGCTGATCGGCACTGAGGCGTTTAGCCGTAGGCACCGCCGGTCAGCATCAGGTCAAAACCGCGCGCCAGCACCGTCAGCAGCAGCGTCGCTCCACAAAACAGATTCACCACCATCATCAGCGCAATCGGCCAGCGGCTATCCGACGCAATGCCGGAGGTTGGGTTGTACCGCGCATCCCATTTTTCATCCGGCATCAGGCCCAGCACGAAAGTTTCGATGCTGGCCGCGAGCATCGAGATCACCAGGGGCAGGGTGTTTACCAGTAGGGGGAGTTCTGGATTTGATAACAACAGCAGGGCCGACAATGTCAGGCTGATCGCATGTAGCCACCCCCAGCGATCCGCCAGTCCGTGAAGATAGAATCGGTGAAGACCAACGGGACCCAGCAAAAGCGCAAGGAAGGTGGCCAAAGTTTTGTTCTTGTGGGTCGAAGGCCCAAGATCGGCGGGATTGAATTTCATGAATTTCATAGTAAAAATATAATCATCGCTGCCCGTGACAATACCCGAAAAGCTGAGAGTGTGCGTTAGCGGCCGCACTCGAACTAATTGATTGTTTGAGAACTTGTTGCCAGCAGGTGAAAAACGCTATAATCGAGTTTTGCCCTTGTACCAGCACCCCTTATGTCGAGAAGATCATGGTCGTAATTCGTCTGTCCCGTGGTGGCGCCAAGAAGCGCCCGTTTTATAACATCGTTGCCACTGATTCGCGCAATCGTCGCGATGGTCGGTTCATTGAGCGTATCGGTTTCTACAATCCGGTCGCGTCTGGGGCCGCTGAAACACTCAGCATCAAGCATGATCGTCTGACACATTGGCAAAGCGTGGGTGCGCAGCTTTCGCCTACCGTTGAGCGTCTGGTGAAAGCGGCTGGCAAAAAAGCAGCTTGATGTGTGTTTGCAAGGCGGTTCGGGAATTCCTGTCCCTGACGATCTGGTTCTAGTGGCGCATGTCTCCGGCCCTTTTGGGATCGCAGGATGGATACGGGTCCGGACTTACTCTTCTGAAGCCAGCGCGCTGTTCAGCGCGAAAACTTGGTGGCTGGATAAGCCTGCGACGCACGATGTGGAAGTATTGCAGGTGCGCGCACAAGGTGAGGATCTGGCAGCGCGGTTAATGGGTATCGAAGGCCGCGAGGCCGCCGAAAATCTGCAGGGAGCGACGATACATATTCGCCGTGCACATTTTCCGGTACTGGAAAAAAACGAGTTCTACTGGGTCGATCTGATCGGCCATCAGGTGGAAAACCTCAGGGGTGAACCGTTGGGTGAAGTTGTCGGACTTATGGACAACGGGGCGCACCCCATCCTGAGGGTTGCGTCGCCAGCTGGCACAGAGCCCCGGACGCAGGAACTGCTGATTCCGTTTGTTGATCAATTTGTGACTTCAGTGGATCAGGCAGGCAAAAAGATAACAGTAGACTGGGAGCGCGATTACTAGCGTGCGTCGAGTCTGTTCAAAGTAATGATGGCCAGGCGAAGAAGCCCAACGCCATGGGAGTACAGCGTATGCAGTTTGATGTGATCACGCTCTTTCCCGACATGTTTTCAGCGCTGACCGCGTCGGGTATCACGCGGCGGGCTTATGAGCAGCAAAGATTTGGACTGTCGTTATGGAATCCGCGGGATTTCACCAGCGATAATCACCGCACTGTGGACGACCGGCCTTATGGTGGCGGTTCTGGCATGGTGATGATGGCGGCTCCGCTGGAAGCGGCGATCGCCGCAGCAAGTCAGAGGCAGCAGCAACTCGGTTTAACCAGACCGCGTACGATTTATCTGTCGCCGCAAGGTCTGCCGCTCAATCACGATAAGGTGATGCAGCTATCGCAGTTGCCGGGCTTCGTGCTGTTGTGCGGTCGCTATGAAGCAGTAGACCAGCGTTTGCTGGATCGTTGCGTGGATGAAGAGATCAGCTTGGGCGATTTCGTGTTATCGGGCGGCGAGCTGCCGGCGATGGCGCTGATGGATGCGCTGATCAGGCAGTTGCCCGGTGTCCTCAATGATGAGGGTTCGGCGGTTCAAGATAGCTTTGTGCAGGGCTTGTTGGATTGCCCTCACTACACCAGGCCTGAAGTCTACGAAGGTCAGGCAGTGCCAGAGGCGCTCCTCGGTGGTCATCATGCCGAGATTGCAAAGTGGCGGCGCGAACAGGCCTTGCGGGCAACGCTACGAAAGCGGCCTGATTTGATTGTGAAGGCGCGTCAGGGTGGATTGCTTGGCAAGGTGGATGAAGCCTTGTTAGAAAAGATGATGTTGAAGTAAATGTCGTAAAAATGGACGAAGTGAGCAGTGTCGGCCCTGTAGTACAAAGACGCAGGACAGGCGCAGGTCTGAATTTTTTAACCCCATCCTCTACCGGGCGAAATAACACAAGGTGCCGGCATGATGGTCAAGGAGATCCAAATGGATTTGATCCAGCAACTCGAGCAAGAAGAAATTACCCGTCTGGGTAAAAACATTCCTGAATTCGCGCCCGGTGATACCGTGATCGTGAATGTCAACGTCGTCGAGGGTACCCGTAAGCGCGTGCAGGCTTATGAAGGTGTTGTTAT
>SYFN01000001.1 GCA_005800405.1 Burkholderiales bacterium | reverse complement strand
CGCCATTGAGCAGCATCTGGCAGAAGCGCAGGTAGTCATCAGCAGTGGTTGAAATGCCTGCGCCACCCGAATCATTACCGGTTGCGCGTGTGCCATCCAGCATCACCATCGTCGGCCCGCCCGTGGTGGGATCGATTTTCAAAGGTTCGGCAAGACGCGCCACCTTTGATGCAGGCACCACAAAGCTGGTGTCTTTCATACCCAGAGGCTGAATCAATCGTTCATCCAGCAGCTCGCCCAGCGGCTTGTTGCTCACTGCCTCGAGCACGCGGCCCAGCAAGTCTGTGGAAAGACTGTATTCCCAAGTACTGCCCGGTTGCGAGAGCAACGGTGTTTTTGAAAAAGCGTCGATCTGCTGCTGGGGTGTGAGCGTGATCCATTTCGATGGCACCTCAGGCGAGAACAATCCTGATTCCTGGTATGCCGCTTTCATCGCAGGAAAGCGCGTGAACTCCGCATAAGTCAGACCCGAGGTATGACGCAGCAAATCATGCACCGTAATCGGCCGCGCTGCAGGTGCACGAGCGCTGTTGGCTTCGGCGGGATTGGTCACCACCTCCATCTTCGCCATGGCTGGAAAAAATTTGGATACCGGATCATTGAGCTGCAAGCGACCTTCTTCGACCAGCATCATCACCATTACTGATACGAGCGGCTTGGTCATCGAGTACGCACGGAAAATGGCATCGCGCTTAAGAGGCTTGCCCGCGCCTTTGTCCTGAAATCCCACGATATCCGAATGTACGATCGCGCCTTTACGCGCAACGAGAATCACGGCACCGGGCATACGATCGGCATTCACTTCCGATTGAATCACATCGCGGATACGCGCCAAACGTGCTGCCGAGAAGCCGTGTGACTGGGGTGAGGATGTGGGTAGATCAGTGGCCAGTGCGGTCAAACTGAGTGCCAATGCGAGCGCGGCGATGATGCGTGTTTTGTAGAATGACTGCATGAATTTCCCCTCCTGTTAGTTTTATTTTCGAATGTCAGCCAGACATATTCGCATGGTCAGTCATTTCGACGATGTGACGTCACTGAATCCCCCCTCGCAGGCAGCCATTGCGGGTACGCCATGGCCGGTGCGCGGACACACCGCGTACAGCCTAAAACCCCCGCCCCACCCCTTCGCCGGGATGACCATTTGAGGTCAACGATTTTATTTGAAAGGTCGTCCCGGCGAAAGTCGGTATCTAGCGTCGTTCGTAATAAAACCGATACCTTCCAGGGCAAGCGACGAACACTTACCTTGCATACGCGTGCCCTTTCACCCTTGACAACCATTCACCACCCCTTCAACCACCCGCGCTGCAATCGAACCGCCGAAACAGGCTTCTCCCTCAACGTCAAAGTAAACTGGGGCGCAGACTCCGCACGCAACACAACATCAAACGTCAACAATTCATCCCGCCGAAACGCATGCACACATACCGTGTCACATGCACGATAGCGCTGCAACAAGGTATCAAGATTCGACGCGCTGACTCGTAAGCCATCAACAGCCACCAGCGTATCACCCGCCGATAGACCGGCGGCGTGCGCTGCACCGCCCTCGTATACATTTGCCAACTGACAATCACTGCCCGTCTTTTTCGTGCGCACATCTAGCGATGGCTTACCACGCTTGGCTTTGTCAGCCATCTCGACGGCAAACGCTGCCAGCCTATCCTGCAGCGGTAGATCGCGGGTGCTGCGAACCGCAAGATCCAATAGCGGTTTAAGGTGCAAGCCGGTGACGTCATCAAACAGAGCCTCGACTTCGGCTTCGGTCACACCACGGCCACCGTCCTTGGTATAGAACTGACGTCCATACCGCCGCCACAATACTCGCATCACATCATCCAGCGATTTACGGCCGCGCGTATTACGACGTATCGTCAGATCGAACAGGAAAGCAACCAGCGAGCCCTTGGTGTAGTAGCTGACGATGGCATTTGGTGCGTTCTCATCCTGACGATAATACTTGGTCCATGCATCAAAACTCGATTCCGCAACGCTCTGCTTCAAACGACCACTGCCACGCAGCACACCGTTAATCGTCTTGGCTAATAAACTCAAATAAGCAGGCGCATCAATCAATCCGGTGCGCAATAGTGTGAGATCGTCGTAATAACTGGTAAAGCCTTCGAACAGCCATAACAGGGGCGTGTAATTTTCCTGTCGCAGATCATAAGGTGCGAATACAGCGGGCTTGATGCGTTTCACATTCCAGGTATGGAAGTACTCATGACTGCACAAAACAAGAAAGGTACGATAGCCCTCAGTCATCGCAGGCTGACCCAGTACAGGCAAATCCGCACGCGGGCAAATCAGTGCTGTTGATGCGCGATGCTCTAGCCCACCGTAGCCATCACCCACTGCGAGCGTTAGGAAGACATAGCGATCCATCGGCGCTTTTTTTGTGTTGGGCTCGAAGAGCGCGATCTGTGATTCGCAGATTTTTGTCAGATCCGCTGCCAACCTGGTCTTATCCAGATTAGGCACACGACCTGTCACCGCCATTTCATGAGGCACGTCATGTGCCTCGAAACGAATCAGTTCAAAGTCACCCATTTCGACCGGATGATCAATCAGTTCGTCGTAATCCTGCGCGGCATAGGTGCCGAAACGATGGCGACGCGCTTTGAGTTCAGGTAGTGAAGTCGCTACACGCCATTGCGCATAGGCTTCACCCTGGGGCGGCTGAATATCAACAATATGTCGCTCACTCTCCTGTCCATGCACTTGCAGAAATACACTTGTGCCATTAAAAAATCCATGCGTCTGATCCAGATGCGCAGCACGCACCGACAAATCCCATGCATAGACCCGATAGCTCAGCTCCAGTGGACCATCACAACGCGCAGCGCGCCAGCTGTGTTTGTCGAGCTTGGTAAGGCGCACTTTGCGGCCAGCAGCCATTGCGCGCAGCTGTATGATGTTACGCGCGAATTCACGCACCAAATAACTGCCAGGAATCCACGCGGGTAGCGATACGATCTGCCCATCCGCGGCCGGCGATGCAATGGTTAATGTGACCTCAAACAGATGCAGCGCCGGATCGACAGGGACGATACGATAATGAATGGCTTGACGACGCGATACCATCTCAGGCCTTGATGTTCACTACAAGACGGCCGCGCACTTCACCGGCGAGGATTTTCGGAGCCCAGGCTAGTGACTCAGCAAGCGAAATCTCTTGAGTGATTTTTGCGAGCATGTCGTTCTTGATTTCGCTGGCTAAATTCGACCAGGCAGCGATGCGGCTTGCCCGTGGTGCCATCACGCTATCAATACCAATCAGCTTCACACCGCGCAAAATGAACGGTGCCACCGAGCCAGGGAGATCCATACCTTGCGCCAGACCGCAAGCGGTGACGGTACCACCATAGCGCGTTTGCGCCACCGCATTGGTCAATGTATGCGAGCCCACCGAATCCACCACACCGGCCCAGCGTTCTTTTTGCAAAGGCTTACCGGCAGCCGACAAAGCCGCGCGATCGATGACTTCAACCGCGCCCAGCGCATTCAGATAATCCGCTTCAGCCAGCTTGCCAGTCGATGCCACCACCTTATATCCGCGCGCAGCCAGAATCGCGACTGCTAAACTGCCCACGCCACCCGAAGCACCTGTCACCAGCACCTCGCCATCACCAGATTTAACGCCCTGCTCTGCAAGCGCCATCACACATAGCATCGCGGTATACCCAGCGGTGCCAATCGACATCGCAGTGCGCGACGACATGCTATCGGGCATGGGGATCAACCAGTCGCCTTTCAGTTTTGCTCGGCCTGACAAACAACCCATGTGATTCTCGCCCACACCCCAGCCATTCAGGATGAAAGCGTCGCCGGCTTTCCAAGACGGGTGCGATGAAGCGACGACAGTACCCGCACCATCAATACCCGGCACCATCGGCCACTTGCGTACGACCGGTGATTTACCGGTAATAGCGAGACCATCTTTGTAGTTGATGGTTGAGTAGTCAATAGCAACGGTGACGTCACCGTCTTCGGGTAGTTGGGCATCGTCGAGCTGGGTAATTTCTGCCTTGGTGCTGCCGTCTTCGTTTTTGTTGAGCAGAATTGTGTTGAACATTACGTCTCCTTTTTTGAAACAATTTTTTTGATTTGCAAGCTGGGGGTTTGCGGAGCCGAGAGGTCTCGTGGTTTTATGCTTCAAGTCAGCTGGTACACGACGAGAGCCACTGGATCCCGGCGCAGGCCCGGATCCAGCATCTTTGTTTAATCAACGGGCAAAAGATTACCGCTCGACCAAGTAGCCTTCATTACCAACGAACATGCCTGTTTAACAAAACGTGGTTTCAAGTACGAAGTGCAACACGGTTTAGAGATTCATGAAACACCTGATGGAGCCTGTAAATTATTCTGTGTAAATACCGGCGGAGCAGTTGTTGGTGATCGGGCAGCCGATCACCAAATTCAATCATAAATCGATTCAGCGCCATTCTCCAGTTCTGAATCGGCATCGTCCATTTTTTAGAAGCCTGCGCAATGGCCAGATAAATCACCTTGCGCGCCGAGTCGTCGCTGG
>SYFN01000075.1 GCA_005800405.1 Burkholderiales bacterium | reverse complement strand
CCGAGGGTTACCGCAAGGCCCTGCGTTTGATGAAACTCGCTGAAAAATTCAATCTGCCTGTATTTACCTTCGTTGATACTCCCGGCGCATTTCCCGGCATTGACGCCGAAGAGCGCGGACAGTCCGAGGCGATTGGCCATAACCTGTATGCGATGGCAGAACTCAAAGTACCCCTGATTGCCACCATCATTGGCGAGGGCGGCTCTGGCGGTGCATTGGCGATTGCGGTCGGTGATTCGGTACTCATGCTGCAGTATTCAACTTACTCGGTTATCTCGCCTGAGGGGTGCGCCTCAATTCTCTGGAAAACAGCCGATCGTGCCTCCGATGCTGCCGAAGCGCTTGGTCTCACCGCACATCGTCTCAAGGCACTGAACCTGATCGACAAAATCGTCAGTGAGCCTTTGGGTGGCGCGCACCGTGATCCCAAGCAAATGGCAGTGCTGCTCAAGCGTGCTCTGGCAGATTCCCTTCGTCAGGTCCAGGGCATGAAAACCAAGGAGCTTTTGGCCGCGCGTCATGAAAAGCTGATGAGCTATGGCAAATTCAAGGAAATCACGTCCGCTGAGTAATTCCACATTTGCACTGGATTCGGTATTTCAACGCGCGCTGGAAGACATTCTGGCGCGCGTTGTCGTTTCTGAACGTATCGCACTCGCTTTCAGTGGCGGTCTCGACTCGACGGTGCTGCTCCATCTCGCATCTGCTGCCTGCAAGCAGCGTGGTATAAAACTTTTCGTCTTTCATGTGCATCATGGATTGAGCCCCAACGCAGACCACTGGCTGGAGCATTGTGAAGCGCAGGCGCGACAAGCAGGTCTGGCGTTCGTCACACGCCATGTGCACATCAATCCCCATGACAAGCTCGGCATTGAGCAAGCCGCACGACTTGCTCGCTACCATGCGCTCGCCGATATGTGCAACACAAACGACGTGCCGCTGTTACTCACTGCACATCATCAGGATGACCAGACCGAAACTGTCGTACTTCAGTTATTGCGCGGCGCAGGTTTACCCGGCTTGTCGGCCATGGCCACGCTACAGTTCGAGAACGCATTGTTAGGCGCTGGTATTGCACTGGCCAGGCCTTTGCTTGGGGTGACGCGCGCCCATCTTGAGCTTTGGGCGGCTATGAATTCAATAAAGCATATCGAAGATGAATCCAATGACGACCTGCGTTTTCGTCGTAATCACGTCCGTCATAAGTTGATGCCGCTTCTCGAGCAAGAAATGCCTGGCGTACAAAAATCGATGGCTCGCAGCGCTCGACATTTGCAGACTGCGCAGCGATTGCTTGACGAGCTGGCGGCGATGGATTCGCAATCCTGTGGTGACGGGAGTTCGCTGGTCATAGAGCAACTTCGGAAGCTCAATGATAAGCGTCTCGATAATCTGCTGCGTTACTGGCTAAGGTGCTGTGGTGCCGATCACTACCCCAGTGATGCACAGCTGTATCAACTGCGCCAGCAGATGCTGCGCGCTCGCGTTGATGCCCATCCTTTGCTGTCGTTGTGTGGTCTCACACTGGAACGCCACGCCGGCCATCTGCTTGCAAGACGTGTCGAACCAGCGCCCCAGGCCCTACCCTCCGAGATTCTGGTGCGCTGGCAAGGCGAGCCAGAGATCGCCATACCGGCATGGCGAGGCAGGCTGGTATTCGAAACGGCTGTCGGCCCGGGTTTGGACCGCGTGAAGCTCTTGAAGGGCCCACTGCGGCTGCGCCCACGCAGCGGAGGTGAACGTCTCAAGCTCGACCCCAAGCGACCCTCGCGGACGCTCAAGAACCTGTTTCAGGAGTCCGATGTGCCGGCACGTGAGCGTGTCTGGTTACCCTTGCTGTATCTCGGCGACGAACTCGTATTTGCCGCGGGTCTGGGCATGGACGTGAGGGCAGGGCGTGCCAGCGAGGGCATCTGCTTGCGCTGGCAGCGACACGGCTGACGCAGGTCGTGGCCACTTCACATCGTGTATTTGTCATTCCGCATTGCAACATGTAAAATCCTAGGTTTTCCTGGCTGAATTTCCCCTCAAAGAAATGGCTTTATTCGTTCACAAATACGGTGGCACATCAATGGGCTCGACCGAGCGCATCAAGAATGTCGCCCGACGCGTCGCTAAATGGCATGACGCTGGCCATCAGATTGTGGTCGTCCCGTCGGCAATGTCGGGCGAAACCAACCGACTGCTTGCCCTTGCCAAAGAAATCACCGGCCAACCTGATCCACGCGAGCTCGACATGCTTGCCTCTACAGGTGAGCAGGCCTCGGTAGCGCTGCTGGCCATCGCGCTGCAGTCCGTAGGCAAACAGGCTGTGTCATACGCGGGCTGGCAAGTGCCTATCGTGACAGACAATGCATATACGAAAGCACGTATTCAATCGATTGACGACACCCGTGTAAGAAAAGATCTCGACGCGGGTCGTATCGTGATCATCACCGGTTTTCAGGGTATCGATGCTGAGGGCCATATCACCACACTGGGTCGTGGTGGTTCAGACACCTCGGCAGTCGCGGTGGCAGCGGCAATGAAAGCGGCCGAGTGCCTGATCTACACCGATGTCGATG
>SYFN01000074.1 GCA_005800405.1 Burkholderiales bacterium | reverse complement strand
TACTGCATCAATCTCAGCGAGAAAACGATCACGTCGTGTGATCTTCTTCTTCGCGGCGTATTCTAGTTCGGAGAAACTAGTTTGCATGAGCAGTCTCGCTAGCAGGGGGCGTAGACGTAATTCTAAAAGAACAACTGCGTCACGGGAAGGCCTTCGGGGAATAAATCAGCGCTTCCTTAGCTAATATTAGCTAATTTTGGTAGTTGAGCCAACCGGTCAACGGGCACCCATGTTGCACACCCCTACCTTGCGGGTGCAGGGCTATCGGACTGTCGACTTTCCGTCCCCCGCAAAGCGGACGGCTTCTTCCTCCCCCGGCAAACCCCTGCCGATCCGACAGATCCCCTGAAAACCCGCATATTGCCTCGCTAAATTGTCTGGCACACGGATTGCTAAGAGGAAAGCACTCCATGTTTTCAGAGGCAATCAAAGTGACAGCACCTACCGAAATCTCGCATCCCGCGTTGTGGCTGGACCCGAAGTCCGCGGTTGGCCCGAATGAGCGTGAACAGCTTGCCGCTGCCGGACTGCAGTTGTTGCCGGTCGCCACACTCGACGACTTGAAGCAAGGCCTGGCCCGTGCGCGGCTGGTGGTCATTCGTCTGATGAATGATGTCGGCCTGCTGCATGAGGTCAAGAAACTCACTCAATCCTTTGGTCATGCCGTACCGGTGCTCTGTCGCATCGATCGTCATCGTTTTGAGCTGGCTGTCGAGGCGATGCGCTGTGGTGCTTATCAGGTGCTGGCGGCTGATGAATGGTCAGTGGGCGTCTGGCGTGACTCGCTCACACTTGCGCCTCGCCGTCCCGAGTCGCAGCGCAGTGGTCCTCAGACCTTTGTCTTTGTTGATCCGAATAGTCAGCATCTGCTCGAACTCGCACGTCGTGTCGCGCAGACCCAGGTCTCGGCCATGGTCACGGGTCCCACGGGGGCCGGTAAAGAAGTACTCGCACGCGTACTGCATGATGCCTCGCCACGCCGCAATGGGCCTTTCGTCGCCATGAATTGCGCCGCACTGCCTGAAAATCTGATTGAAGATTTATTGTTTGGTCATGAGAAGGGCGCTTTCACCGGTGCTTTGAAAGAGCATCGTGGTCTGTTCGAGCAAGCGCATGGTGGCACCATCTTCCTCGATGAGATTGCTGAGATGCCGTATCACTTGCAAACCAAACTCCTGCGCGTGCTGCAGGAACGAAAAATTACGCGTCTTGGTGGACACGCACCGATTGAGCTGGACGTGCGTCTGGTCGCTGCCACCAACAAAGATTTGCGCGAAGCGATTGCCGAGCGCGAGTTCCGTGAAGATCTCTATTTCCGTATCAGCGCTTTCAAATTATCCGTGCTGCCGCTGCGCGAGCGGCCGGGCGATATTCTTCCGCTGGTCATGCAATTCCTGCGTACCTATGGTCCGGTAGATCGTCAGATTGAACTCTCGCCCCGTGCGATTGAACTGCTGCAGCACTACCGCTGGCCGGGCAATGTGCGTGAACTGCAAAACGTGGTTCAGCGCGCGTTGGTGCTGTGCAATAGCGACATCATCACCGAGGCCGAACTCATGTTCGATGAGACCGATGAAAAGCCAATCGCCTCGCCGGTATCGCAACCTCTTTCTGCAACGACGCACTCGCAATTGATGAAATACGGTCAGCGTGAAGTCGCCGATGCGCACAATCCCGAGGCTGTCGATTTGTCGACAGCGGTCAAGAATAGCGAATACCAGGCCATCATGGCCGCGATTCAGTCAACGCGTAACCGTGACGAAGCGGCAAAAAAACTCGGTATCAGTCCTCGTTCACTGCGCTACAAGATGGCGCAATTCCGCGAACGTGGCGTACCCATGGCCGTAGCCGCCTAAGCAGGGGGCCAAGCACATGATCAACAAAATCAACAGCCAGGCCAACATCGATTCCATGTTGGCCACATTGCGTCAGTATCAGATTGATTCATCGGGCAAGACTACGCCGCCCGTGCTTACCGTACCGGCACCGGAAGTCGGCAAGCCGACCTTTGGTGAAGCGATTGAAGCGGCTGTCGTCAAGACAAATGACATCCAGCAGCACGCGAGCAGCTTGAGACAAGCCTATGACCGCGGCGAGGATGTACCTCTGACCGATGTTGTTCTCGCGATGCAGAAATCCTCGTTGGCCTTCGAAGCAACGATGCAAATACGAAACAAAGTGCTCAAGGCTTACGAAGATATCTTGAACATGCCGGTGTGATGCAGCAAATGACCGAGCAGACAAACAAGCAGATGACTGAACAGAGAGTAAATCATGGCTGAAGCGACAATGAACCCGGGCGGTATGCCGCCGCAACTGCCTCCAGCGACACCGAATGGCGCCGGTGATGGCGCTGCCACGGCAATGCCCATCGCGACCTCTGGCATGCCGGCACCCGGTACCCAATTGCCCGAGGCTTTGCGTGGCGTGAGCAGCGGCGTTTCCGTCTTCCGCGACTGGATGGATGGCGTACTAAAACAGCCCAGTGTGCGTCGTGCGCTGATACCGCTCATGATTCTGCTGGTGTTGGTGATTGCTGCCGTGTCGTTTCAGTTTTCCCAGACCACACCCTATCGTCCGATCATGCCCGGCATGACTGAAAACGATAAACAGGCCGCGATTGAAGCGCTCAAGGCAGGTGACTTCAAACCCAAAGTCGACACCAGCAGCGGACAAATCACGGTTCCCGAGTCGCGCTATCACGAAGCACGTATTTTTCTGGCAGGTCAGGGCATCCCGAAAGAAGCACAGCCCATCGGCATGGAATCACTGAAAGACAAATCTTCCATGACGACGAGTCAATTCATGGAACAAGTGCAGTACAACACCGCGATTGAGCAAGAGCTCGCGCGCAGCATTATGCAAATCTCCACCATCAAAGCGGCCCGCGTTCACCTTGCTTTGCCCAAGCAGAGTGTTTTCGTACGCGAACGCGCCACCCCGAAAGCCTCGGTGGTAGTGACACCGCACAGCGGCCGTGGCGTATCAACACCGCAGGTGAAAGCCATCGTGCATCTGGTTTCCTCCAGCGTGCCGTATCTGGCACCACAGAACGTCTCAGTGGTGGATGACCAGGGTAACCTGATGACCGAAGAAAATCAGGTCGATGCCGCCATGGGGCTGACCATGGCCCAAATGGCACACAAGCAGCGGACCGAAGAAACCTATCGCAATCGCGTGACGGAATTGCTGGGGCCGGTGGTTGGCGAGGCTGCGGTTCAGGCGCAGGTCAATCTGACGCTGGATTACACCCAGGTCGAAACGACGACAGAAGATTTTGATGACAAAGACAAGGGTGTCAAGCCGCGTTCCGAAGCGTTGACTACCGAGCGTAAATTCAAGCTGGATCCAGAGGGTATTCCAGGTGCGATGAGTAACTCGCCGCCGCCCGATGCCGACCTGACGAAAAACACCAATACGGATGAGCAAAAGCCTGCCACGAATGAAATCGTGACGACCAAATCCACCCGTAACTTTGAAATGGATCGCTCGGTACGTCACGTGAAGAATTCGCTGGGTAATATCTCGCGTGTGACGGTGGCTGTGGTTGTCGCTGAGCGTCCTGCACCACCACCGGCCGATGGCAAGCCTCTGCCACCGGGTGCGCCCACAACAATTCCGTACACGGCGCAGGAACTCGATCGCATGCTCAATCTGGTTCGCAGTGCTGTAGGCTACAGTGAAGCGCGGGGCGACGTCGTGACGGTGGCACCAGCGCGCTTTGAGACGCTGGCACCGGAGCCACCCAAGCCCTGGTATGAAAATGGCGACATACAGAATTTCATTAAAATTGGTCTGGCTGCACTCGTGATCATTGTCTTCATGCTGGCGGTGGTACGCCCACTGGTCAAAGGGCCGACCATTAACCAGATCATGCCGCCGGTCGTCACACCGACAGCCGAAGAGGTCAAGGCACTGGAAGAAGCCAAGGCCGCCGAAGAAGCCAAGATCGCTGCAGAAGAGCAAGCCGCCGCAGAAGAGCTCGCCGCCGAGGAAGCACGTATCGCCGAAGAAGAAGCGGCGGTGCTGGCGGCTGAGGAAGAGGCTGCTGGACTCGCAGCGGCCGAGGCAGAAGCCGAGGCCGAGCTGGCGGAGGGCGAGATCGAGATGCAAGAGGGCGAGACCTTGGATGAACTCAAGGCGCGCATGCAGGCGATGAAGCCCAAGAAGCCAACCTTCACCGCTGACATGCTCGACACCGCCAACAGCTATGATGACAAGGTTGCGCTGATTCGCATGCTGGTCTCGCAGGAATCCGGTCGTGTGGCACTCGTATTGAAAAATATGGTCAGGTCTTGATCGACACTCACCGGAAAATGAAACGGAAACATCATGGCAGAAACAAAAAAATCTGAGGCTCCCCGGCCAGCAGCCCCGGTGGTAAAAACCGCCACGGCAGTGCCCGCCAAGGCCGCAGTGGTCCCCTCGAGAGCGGTCGCTGTCGTTGGGAAGACAGCGGCAGTACCTGCCCGGGTTGGTGCGGTTCCTGCCAAGACCGCCGCAGTGCCAGCGCGTGTGGGTGGCGTGCCTGCGAAGACAACAGGCATTCCTGCAAAGGTCTCTACAGTGCCGGCAAAGACAACGGGCGTTCCAGCAAAGACCGCTGCAGTGCCTGCCAAGACCGCTGCAGTTGCAGCCAAGACAGCAACAGGCAGCGCACTAGTTCCGGCAAAAGCCGCTGCGGAAGCCACAAAACCAGCAGCCAAGCCCGCCGTAGCAGGCGCCACTGACTCAGCCACCAAAGATCCGGCCAAGTCAATGACCACCGCAACGGCAACCATGGATAACAAAGCTGCGGGCAAAAACGACAAGCCCGCTGTCGACGATACCGCAGCAGCGGAAGGTGACTCTCAAAATTTTGCTGAAATGAGAGATAAATTCAAACCTGCGAAAAAAAGTGTGTCAGTACCGGCCGAGCTACTGGGCGATGCAAAAAGTTATGATGACAAACTGATTCTAGTAAAAATTCTCACCGAAAAAGAACAGAATCGGGTTGTCTTGATGATCAAGAACATGCTGCGTTCAACAGGCGCAGAAAAGAAAAAATAAAGTGTAGCGACAGAGGTTATTTATGGCAGATTCACAAACCAACGCAGAAGCTCCCAAGCCGGATGGCGGTCCTCCGCCGATGTCCGAAGAACTCAAGCGCGAACTGGCTGAGCTCACCAGCACGCAGCGAGCAGCCGTGCTCATGCTATTGCTTGGTGAAGACCTTGCGTCGAACATCATCAGCTATCTTGATCCCAAAGAGGTGCAGGAACTCGGTGCGGCCATGGTGTCGGTGGCGGACTTGTCCCAAGAGGCGGTCAATGCCGTGCTGGACCAGTTTGTCGATATGCTGAAAAAACAAACCAGCCTGTCGCTTGGAACGACCGATTACGTCGAGACCGTCCTCAAGCGCGCGCTGGGTCCTGACAAGGCTGCATCCGTGCTGTCGCGCATCATGCCCAATCGTGCCAGCCGTGGTCTGGAAATTTTGCAGTGGATGGATGCGCGTGCGATCGCCGAGATGATTCGCGGCGAGCATCCGCAGGTCACTGCCATCATTCTGTCGGTACTCGAGTCCGAAGTCGCGGCTGATGTCCTCGCCTTCCTGCCTGAAGAATCCCGTCCGGAGGTCGTGCACCGCGTCGCCAGCCTCGATACTGTTCAGCCATCGGCGATGGAGGAACTTGAAACCATCATGAAAGCGCAGTTCTCCAATAATGCGTCTTCTTCCTCGTCGAGTTTCGGTGGCGTCAAGGCTGCGGCGAAGATCATGAACTTTACCAAGGTCGAGCTCGAATCCGCCATCATGCAAGGCGTGGGTCAGATTGATGAAGAGCTTGCGCTGCGCATTCAGGACAATATGTTCAGCTTCGAGAATCTGGCCGGGGTGGACAATCGTGGCATCCAGGCGCTCATGCGCGCAGTCGAACCGGATATGCTCATGGTGGCACTCAAGGGGGCAACTGACGAAGTCAAGAACAAGTTCCTCGACAATATGTCCAGTCGTGCACGCAGCATGTTCGTCGACGACATGGAATCCAAAGGTCCTCTGCGGATGACCGAAGTCGAAGACGCACAAAAGAAAGTCATGCGTCAGGCCCGAAAACTATCCGAGAAGGGCGAGTTGATCCTCGCTTCAGGTGGAGCCGACTTTGTCTGAGTCTTCGCACACAGCGCGCCGGCGCCACGA
Organism: Burkholderiales bacterium; assembly: GCA_005800405.1. Lineage (GTDB taxonomy): Bacteria > Pseudomonadota > Gammaproteobacteria > Burkholderiales > Burkholderiaceae_D > Pernthalerella. The sequence continues at coordinate 5,199 of SYFN01000074.1, read as the reverse complement.
ATACATGCCTAACCGGATGTTCGATCCGGTTACCAACCCATTCGCGGTGCAAAACTTGCTGGTCGAGGAAAGTCAGCCATTCACTGTGGCACCCGGCGAGCGTTCCGAATTCCGCTTCGAATCCGATCCGCTGATCAGCGGTCAAGACATGGGTGCGTTTGCACTGGATGAAGTGCTTGAGCTGGCTGATCTGACGGGTGCTGCGGCCTTTCCTGCTGAAACCAAGGTCAGCGATGCTTTCGTGTCGAAAACCGCAATGGCTGATTCAGATGCCGCGGTGGCGGCGCAGCAAAACACGTTCACCGCTGATGCGGCGATGACAGCCCAGGATGCCAGTGGTTTCACTGAGCAGACCGAGCCGGATGAGACCATCGCTACTCTACCGCCTGCTGATGATCTGATGACGGCGGGTAGTGATGCCGACGGCGCGGACACAGCTGCAGTTTCGCAGACGGAGACCGAGATGCTTGCGGCTTCGGTCGAGCTCAACGACGTATCTGCAGCAGATACAGAGGTAACGGTTGCCGGCAGCGTCGACGACAACGAATTAAAGGCGTCTGCACCCGAGCAAGAATCCGAATCAACGCCAGTACCGGGCGCAGCATCAACACCCGACCTGTCCGGTGAAGCTGTATCCGCGCTGGTAGAGGCAGCACGGGAAGAGGCGAGAGCCGAAACCCGCGAGACCACTTACAACGAAGGCCTTGAAGCCGGTAAAGCACAGGCCAGAGCAGAACTACAAAAAGAACATGACGCACAGATCACCCAACTCAAAACACTGCAGGAAGCACTGCAAAAACTCAGCTTTGATGCCGATGCCTTGTTCGAACCTGTCAAAAAATTAACCGTGCATTTGGCCGAGCAACTGGTGCGCGGTGAAATCGCGCAATCGCCACAAACGATTTCACGGCTGGTGGATAACAGCCTGCGCGAACTGAACGCCTCCGGCGAGAAAGCCGTTGTCGTGCATCTGAATCCTGAAGATCTCGAGGCCTACCGACCTCTGGTTGCGCAATTTGGAGACAGCATGATTTTGCGACCTGACTCGCTGCTGGAGCGTGGCAGCGTTCGCGTCTCGCTCGATGGCAGCGTGGTCGAAGACTTGATGCAGCGTCGTTTGGATGGTCTCAAAAAATCACTCAACCAACCCGTAGCGCCCGCTTGGCAGGCCGGTAGTGGACGACTCAGCGATCGTCTGAATGAATCACAGCGTGGCAGTCAGCATGTTGAAGATGTCACTGCAGTAGAAACTTCGAGCAGCGATGATGACAACAACGATTGATTATGCCGATGTGGTTGAGCGTCTGATTGCCCAGACGCGAACGCCACCCGCTTGCCATACAGGCACCCTGGTACGGCTGGTGGGCATGACGCTCGAAGCACGCGGCATCATGGCACCACTAGGTGCCTTGTGCGATATTGAAGGCAATGGTGGAAATAAAATCTCTGCCGAAGTCGTTGGCTTCAATGACCAGACACTTTTCCTGATGCCTTTTACCGAGCCTATCGGTATTGGCCCCGGCGCGGCCGTTCGTGTACTCGCTAATTCCTCCGAAGCGCGCTTGGGTAATGCCTTGCTGGGCCGCGTCATTGATGCATTCGGCCAGCCGCTCGACGGTGGTCCGGTACCTGATTGTCCTGACAAGCTTGCGCTGTTGGGATTGCCACTAAATCCGATGGAACGCGGACCGATCAATCAGATACTCGATGTGGGTGTCAAAGCAATCAATGGTTTGCTCACCATGGGCAGGGGACAGCGTATCGGTCTGATTGCAGGTTCTGGCGTCGGCAAGAGCTCATTACTGGGCATGATTACGCGCTTTACCAAAGCTGATGTGGTAGTGATCGGGTTGATTGGTGAGCGCGGACGTGAGGTTCAGGCCTTTATCAATGAAGTACTGGGCTCCGAAGGTCGTGCCAAATCCATCGTGATTGCGGCACCAGCCAATGTCTCACCCGTGATGCGTTTGAAAGCCACGCACCTCACGCATGTGATCGCTGAATATTTCCGTGATCAGGGCAAGAACGTACTCATGCTCATGGATAGTCTCACCCGAGTAGCGCATGCTCAGCGTGAAATTGGTTTGGCGATCGGTGAGCCACCCACCGCCAAAGGGTATCCGCCATCGGTGTTTGCCCTGCTGCCGAATCTAGTTGAGCGCACCGGGGTCGGACGTCATGGTTATGGCGCGATCACTGCTATTTATACGGTGCTTGCTGAAGGCGATGATGCGCAAGATCCCATTGTCGATATCGCACGCGCGTCACTGGACGGGCAAGTGATGTTATCTCGCAAGCTCGCTGACGCTGCGCATTATCCTGCGATTGATCTGAATGGGTCCATCTCGCTGGTCATGCAAGATTTATTGCCGGCTGACGAGCTCAAGCTGGCCAATCGCGTACGCCGGCTGTGGTCCTTGTATCAGCAAAACCAGGATCTGATTTCCGTGGGTGCCTATGAAATGGGCTCCAATCCCGAGATTGATCAGGCCATTGCGCTGCGCGCGCAGCTGGAAGTTTTTTTTGTACAGGACATACATACCGAAGTGGATCATGCGACCACTCGTCATAACATTCGGCAATTGCTGGGTGTATGACACGTCCGCCTGAGTCCACGACAGGCTGTATGACTGCCAGGCCCAAACTATGAACCACTGCTGGAACATCCTCGCAGAACGCGCACAGCACGCAACCCGTGAGGCCCACGCCCGTGTCCTCGAGGCTCGCGCCCGCGTGGAAAAAATCGAGGGGAGCGAGGTGCATATCGATAAACTGCGCGCCGACTACGTCGAGCGTTACAACGCCACGCAAAAAGAATCCCACAAAATCAGCGACGACATCGCCTACCGACAGTTCCTGGAGCATTTGTATGGTCTGCGCCTGCGCGTCGAATCGCAAACTGCAGCAGCACGCGTTCAGCTCAATGAAGCCAAAGCGGCATTGCTCTTCGCTCAGCGCGAGCAAGCTAAAATGGAAGCCATGGTTGAACGTGAGGAACGCAATGCCGAACAGATCGCGGCAAAAAAAGAGCAGCGTGAGCTGGATGCGGCGGGTATACGGTTGTTTAATTTGCGGTAGCGTATCCCTGCGCAGGGCATACGCTGGCCGGAACGACGGTGGTGATTGAGGCGACTGCAAAATTCCCAGCGTCATCCTGGCGAGGTCGGGATCCAGCATCTTTGCTTTTCTGGCACCAGGCTATCGCACGACTTTTATCCACGATGCCACCCCCCGATGTAGCTGCTCGGATCAGCTAGGTAAAAATAAAGTCGGACGCCGTTAATTCGGTGATATCCACGATCGTAATCGTGTTGAATCCAAAGGTGATGACGGTGTTCGTGTCTTGTTGGCTCAGGTGAGCTTCTGCCATCAACATACCAAAACGGGCAACGCCCACGCCATTGAGTTCGATCTTGTCCTTGCCTTGACGGAAATCATGGATCGTATCGGTTCCGTTATTGGCAAAGAAAACGGGTTCCGTGCGACTGATGGTGAGGTTGTACTTCCGGTTTTACATGGACCTGGACATAAAAAAATAGGTAGGCAATGTAAAAACCTTGCTGCGTGTACATAATTGTCTGAAAGACTCTACGGTGATTGATTTTCATCAAACCGATATTGCTTACGACACTGGACTAGTGCATTGAGTTGTGATTCAGCCATGATCAGCAGTCCCATGCATACGTAGGATGAGCTCTGATTCCCCAAGCTCCCGCGAGTAGTAAACTCACATCAACCTGATGCGGTCGCCTCTCGCAGAAGACAAGTAAATCGCGATGATTTACTCAGCCAGCAAACTACGCAACATCCACGTATTTTTTTCATGAACTTGCAGGCGCTGCGTGAGCAAATCGCACGTCGCCTGATCACAGGCTAGCTCGGCGTAGCCGAACATGGCGCGTACCACGCGTGCAATCGTTTCCTGGCTTTAAACTAGCTCGATCATCATCTCGCGTGCTTTAGGCTGGCCCTGAATTGGTTTGATCGAGGTTAGTTGGGTGAATTCTTCATAGCTACCCGGTGTGCGCTCACCCAGTGAACGTATGCGTTCTGCAATGAGATCCACCGCAGTCCATTGCTCGGTGTAGAACTGCATGAATAACTGATGCAGCGTCTGAAACATCGGGCCGGTCACATTCCAGTGGAAGTTGTGTGTCTTGAGGTAGAGCGTGTACGTGTCTGCAAGTAGATGCCTGAGACCGTCGACAATTTTCAGGCGGTCGGCATTGCTTATGCCGTCATCAACAGGCGGAAGCCGGGAATCGCTGGTGGACATGAAATCTCCTTCGGGTTGAAAAGTGTTGCATTTTAGGCATCACTTATCAAAATTGTCATGCTTGCTGCATAGACTTTTTCGAAGAGAGTAAGAGCGTAAGGAGATTCAAAAAATCCCCGACGGCATTCGGCAGGGATTGGTGATCGCTGAGGTGCATCGAGGAGGGGCTTCACAAGCCCATGTATCGTCGAGATGGCATAGCTGGAGGACGCGGGGAACGTAAAATCAATGTCTTGGTGTCATTTACCTCGCCGTAAAAGTTTCCGGGTTTAACAGACAGCTGGGCTAGGCAAAAAAAACCGCGAAATCAATGATTGATTGCCGAAAAATTCGTTCGTGTAGTAAACCGTGCAATACCAAAAATACTATTGACATAGCAAAAGTCGGACATAAAGTCCGAGTTGGGATGCCGTGAGAACCGCCTCGTTCACTAAACTCAAAAAGCGACTAGCAGAGCATGTCAGCAGTCAAACGCAACTTTCCAGCGACCCCAAGCTGATCTTGCTGCCCACTATTCACCCGCAGGTGGCCACGAGCGGCACTGAGCTGTTCGTCCCTGTTCAAGCATCACGCGGCATCGATTAGTGCAAGTCGCTATTTGGTAGCGGGATTTCATGCCGCAAGAGAGTTTTGGGCCTACGCCTTCTCTGGAGACTTTGCGCAAGGGCGGAGGATTTGAGGATTGGTCGGGGGCGCGCCCTTCGGATAGCCAAACCGATCAAGGGTGTATGCGGAAGCTTGAATTGCGAAGGGTTACCGAGCCCGCCACTCTCAGACAACAACACGCCGTCCCGCATTTTACTCACTCACCGTTGCGACGTTTGACCGCATAAAACGCAGTCAAATAGGCAAATTTTTGCGTTTTGTTTAGTTTATTTGAATTAAATTACATTATTTGTTTATATATACATCATTATTTTCAT
>SYFN01000006.1 GCA_005800405.1 Burkholderiales bacterium | reverse complement strand
TGATATTCCCCTAAGGAGAATCGACTAGGCGCTGCTATCTGCAGTAAAGAAAATTTACCTATTAGTTCAGGATGTAGTTCAAATAGTCTATCGAGCGCATGAAACCGCTCCAGTATGCGTTTAGTGTAATCAAGTCTGTCCACACCCAGTGCAAGCGCATGCGTATCTGGCACATGTAATTCTTGCCTGAAAGCTTTTCTGTACTGAACTAAATCTATACTCCTATCATTTTCTGGCCAGGCAATTGAAATAGGATAAGGCTCACCCTGGATCAAGTCACCGCCGTAAGAAATAGTTGAGGCTTCATATTCAATATGTGTTTCGAGATAACGATCTATGGTTTCTAAAAAATTTTTACAATGAAATGGTGTGTGAAAATCCAGCAAGGTATTACCTAAAAAACCCTGCAAAATTTCTTCCCTCCACGGACAAATTCCAAATGATTCCGGATTCGGCCACGGTATGTGCCAAAACATGATAAGCGTAGCTTTGGGTAATCGTTCTCTTATCATGCATGGCAAAAGTGCAAAGTGATAATCCTGTATCAGAATAATAGGATCATCTGTGCGCGCCTCTGTAATAACGGCTTCTGCAAAACGATAGTTAATCGCTACGTAGTGCTCCCAGTCAGAGGTACGAAATACGGGGCGTACATGCGCCATATGACACAGGGGCCACAGGCCTTCATTTGAAAATCCATAGTAATAGCCCATCTCTTCTGCGTCCGACAACCATACTCTGCGCAAGGTATATTCCGGATGATTAGGAGGCACACGGAGATGATCATTTGCATCGACCGTTGCCCGATCTGCAGAACCACTACCATGCGCTATCCACGTTCCTGAGCAAGCACGCATGACGGGCTCTACAGCCGTTACTAACCCGCTAGCTGGTCGACGCAAGACTATCGCTTGTTCAGTTTGCTCATGAATATAGGGTTCACGATTGGAGACCACGATAATTTCATCCCCGGCTAATTCATTATGCAAAAGTGAGCGTAATTTTTCTGGTGTCCATGATTGCGGTGACTGCCTCTGCAATTGACGTTCACGATTCATCTCTATGATCATCGCTCGCAAATCACCTACCAGTGGCCTAAATTCAGGAGGAGCTTGCTTGATTGCCTTGCCTGTTTCTCGGCTCAATAAACTTTTTAATGAACTTACCCAACTTAGCCAATTCCAATGCGTTATCCAGGCACTGAGCGTGGATATCACAACGAACATCAATACAAATGCAATGATCAAATAGCGCCTGAATTCGGTGCTGCGTTTTTCCATGAAGCGGGTGTCTTGAGCGAGTATAAGTTTGCCCAGCATTATCCCGTCCTGCTCAATGACGGTTTCAGTCACCAATACGCCGTAGTCAGTCTTGGTCTGGCAATCCAAGGTCCTTGGTGTCGGGTCGCTGCGATACACAAGTCGTCCGTTGGTGTCGCACAATCCAAATGCAAGTACTTGTCTGTTTCGTCGTGCATTTTCAAACGGTAGCCTGACTGATCCTGCATCCCGAGATAACAACGCCACCCTTGCCGGCTCACTCAATGCAGCAACTACCATCTGCGATCGTGTTTTTAGGTCACGCAAAAACCAGCGCTGAGTCAATTCATCTACCAATGGCAATAAAGCCAAAGCAAACAAACCCAAAATCAGCGCCAGTGGCAGAATAAAACGCAGCGAAACCCCTAAAAAACGCAAGGGCATCAGGTCGCTAAATCCACGTCGTGAGGAAATGAAGCTCGCATATCGCTAGCAAGTTGTCAGGTTGAGAAATGACGCCCGCATGGGCTGAATAATCAGTGGCGCATTCCAGTTGACCTAAAAGTTCAGATCCCAGTTTCTAGATACGGATCTCTATCCCGCTTTGCTCAACCTCGAGCCGCGTTTTACTGGTCTTTACCCAGGAAGTAACAAGACTGGTATGGCCCACTTGACATGCAATTTGTGCATTGCATCATAGAAACTTGATCCTTACGCATCAGAACATACTTATAAAAAGCTCAAGCTGGTTATCATTAGGCAAAAATAAGAGTTGGTCCGTCCACAATGACGAGCCCGCTCAGCAATTACTACCTATAAGAAGGCAGATCATGGTGGAGACCAATAAAAAAGCAGCGGATACGTTTCCGCGCTTATTGCAGCAGCACGGGTTACAGCGACCCATGCATCCTGCATTTCGCGAAAAACATTTGGGTATCTGGCAAACAAGTACGTGGGCAGAAGTAGAAACCCACGTTCGTTTGTTGGCCTGCGGGCTAGCGGCACTGGGTTTTAAACGCGGCATGAATCTCGCCGTGGTTGGTGACAATCGTCCTCGTTTGTATTGGGCGATGGCAGCTGCTCAGTGCTTAGGTGGCGTTGCCGTTCCCCTGTATCAGGATGCTCCGGCAGCAGACATGGCCTATGTATTGGAAAATGCTGAAATTGATTTTGCTATCGTTGAAAATCAGGAACAAGTCGACAAGCTACTCGAGATACGCGAAAGTATTTCTGGCCTATCGCACATAGCGTTTGACGATGGTCGTGGTCTGCGCAATTACACACAAGCGGGTGTACATTCATGCGATAGCCTGCAAGCGTTAGGCAAAGCACACGATCAAGATCACCCCGATTTTTTTCAACAACAAATCGATGCAGGTGATACTCACGATATCGCTGTCATCCTGTACACCTCTGGCACAACGGGCAAACCTAAAGGCGTGTGTCACTCGCATGCCGCGATGATTGCTACGGGTCATACGCTCATTGAGTTCGATCACATAACTGCAGAGGATGAAGTGTTGTGCTACCTGCCGCTGGCGTGGGTAGGCGATTTTCTTTATTCATACGCGATGTCCCACATCGCTGGCTTTTGTCTTAACTGTCCGGAATCCCCTGCCACGGTAGCCAGTGATTTGCGTGAAATTGGGCCCACGTATTACTTCGGGCCGCCACGCATCTATGAAAATATTCTGACCCAAGTCATGATACGTATAGAAGATGCCAGCGCGATCAAGCGATCGCTATTTCATTACTTCATGCGCTTAGCACGACGCGTCGGTTTAAAGCTACTCGATGGCAAAGAGTCGGTTAGCCTGATAGACAAAGTTTTGTATGCCATTGGTGACTTATTAATTTACGGTCCATTGAAAAATGTGCTCGGCATGTCACGCATTAAAGTAGCGTATACCGGTGGCGAAGCCATAGGCCCTGACTTATTCGACTTCTACCGCTCTATAGGAATTAATCTTAAACAGCTCTATGGCATGACGGAGACCTGCGTCACCGTGTGCATGCAGCGCTCGGGGGATGTAAAACTAGACACGGTGGGTCGGCCTATGGCTGGCGTTGAAGTAAAAATTACTGATAGTGGTGAAGTATTAGTACGTTCGCCGGGCCTCATGGTGGGCTATTACAAAAAAGCAGATGACACCGCCGAAGCTATTGATAGCCAAGGGTATTTTCACACTGGAGATGCGGGCTTTTTTGATAATGATGGCCATCTCAAAATTATTGATCGCGCCAAAGACGTCGGCAAAATGGCAGACGGTACGCTGTTCGCTCCTAAGTACATAGAAAACAAATTAAAGTTTTTCCCTTTTATCAAAGAAGCGGTCGCTTTTGGTGATAGTCGCCCTAGCTGTACTGCCTTTATTAATATTGATATGGAAGCTGTCGGCAACTGGGCTGAACGGCGTAATCTGGCGTATAGCGGCTATAGCGATCTTGCCAGTCAAGCTGCAGTGTACGAGCTCATTAGTGAATGCGTAGAAAAAGTGAATGCCGATCTGGCGCATGATGCGCTGCTGTCGGGCTCACAAGTGCATCGCTTTCTTATATTGCATAAAGAACTTGATCCGGACGATGATGAACTTACCCGTACACGCAAAGTACGACGTCGCTTCATTAGCGAAAAATATGCTGTTTTAATTGATGCGTTATACGACGGTCGTGAACGACAGTTCATAGAAACACAGGTTAAATTCGAAGATGGGCGGCAAGGCATCATCAGCGCTGATCTGGAAATTCGTAATGCCAAAATCTTTAGCGCCACCCGCAAGGCTGCCTGATGAATACCACTACTGCTGCTCGTCGCTCGGGCGATGTCATCCTTGATTTACGAGATATTTCATTGTCGTTCGGTGGAGTTAAAGCGTTAACGGATATTTCATTCGACATACGCGAACATGAAATCCGCGCCATCATCGGACCCAATGGTGCTGGCAAAAGCTCCATGCTGAATGTGATTAATGGTGTCTACCGTCCGCAACAGGGCGAAATCATTTATCGCGGTCAGCACCTGCGTGACATGAATACTCATGCTGCGGCAGAAAGTGGCATTGCCCGCACCTTTCAAAATATTGCGCTGTTTAAAGGCATGACGGTTCTCGACAACATCATGACCGGCCGTAATTTGAAAATGCAATCCAATTTCTTAATGCAAGCGCTGTATGTAGGACCTGCTCGGCGCGAAGAAAATGCTCATCGCATTAAAGTTGAAGAAGTCATCGATTTTCTTGAAATACAACATATACGCAAAACACCTGTAGGACGTCTGCCGTATGGCTTACAAAAGCGTGTTGAATTGGGTCGCGCACTAGCCGCTGAGCCTCAAATTCTTTTGCTCGATGAACCCATGGCTGGCATGAACGTAGAAGAAAAACAAGATATGTGCCGTTTCATAATCGATGTGAATGAACAATTTGGTACCACCATCGTACTGATCGAGCACGACATGGGTGTAGTCATGGATATCTCGGACCGGGTCGTGGTACTGGATTACGGCAAAAAGATTGGCGACGGGACACCGGATGAAGTTCGCAACAATCAGGACGTGATCAATGCTTACCTTGGAGTTGCCCATTGAACCGCTTGCTGACAAGTGAGACAAGTATGCTGCTCCTCCTCCAGGCAGCGGTCTGGCTTGCAAGCCAGACCAACGGGTCAGGCGCGCCGCATCTGGTGCGACGCACTGGCATTGGCTTGCACCCGATTGATCTTTCGAAACGCATCAGCACCAAAACTGTCATCCCGGCGCAGTCCGGGACACCGTGTATTTAGGATCTTGCCCCCATGAATCTGAATTTTTTCTTTGAGGTCCTGATCGGTGGTTTGCTCTCCGGGATCATGTATGCGCTGGTAGCGCTGGGCTTTGTGCTGATTTACAAGGCTTCGGGCGTATTCAATTTCGCGCAGGGCTCAATGGTTTTTTTTGCCGCACTTACCTGCGTGTCGCTCACCGAATTGGGTCTGCCTTTGTGGACTGCGATTCTTGTAACCATCGGTGTGATGGCCTTGCTGGGGCTGGCAATTGAACGCTTTGTTCTCAGGCCTCTGGTTAATCAGCCGGAGATCTCGCTGTTCATGGCGACGATAGGCCTGACATTTTTTATCGAAGGCATGGCGCAGCTGGTTTGGGGCTCGGATGTGAAACGCCTGGATCTCGGTATCGAGGACGTGCCGATGGAGAGCATGATGAATGTGTTCAACATCGTGATCTCGCGCTTCGATGTAACGGCGGCTGCCATCTGTGCGCTGCTGGTGACAGGACTGGCGCTGTTTTTCTCTCGCACCAAGGTCGGTCGCGCGCTTCGTGCGGTGGCAGACGATCATCAGGCGGCACTTGCCGTCGGGATTCCTTTGCAGCAGATCTGGGGCATTGTCTGGGGGGTAGCGGGATTTGTGGCGCTGGTCGCGGGCTTGCTGTGGGGATCGCGCAATGGTGTGCAGTTTTCGCTGAGCTTCGTGGCGCTCAAAGCGCTCCCTGTATTGATTCTCGGTGGATTTACTTCAGTGCCCGGTGCCATCATTGGCGGACTCATCATCGGCTCGTCTGAAAAACTTGCTGAAGTCTACATCGGACCTTTTGTCGGTGGCGGCATAGAGGGCTGGTTCCCTTATGTGCTTGCACTGGGCTTCCTGCTGGTTCGGCCTGAAGGTTTGTTCGGTGAAAAAATTATCAGAAGGATTTGAAGCGCCGAACGAGGAGCGCCGCCAAGTATTGAAGTTGCTGTCGGCCTGACGAGGCTATCGCATATTGCAATCGACGCTACAAGGATTCAGGGAGTTTTTATGCTGTACCGTGAAGCAGGACAATTCAAAACGACTTACGAGGCTGATGGGCAGATTTTTCCGATTCGTCAGGACCGCATCGGCATGCTGCTCCTGCTTGCACTGGCTTTTTTCGTCGTACCTCTGGTAGCGACCCCGTATCTTTTTTCAGCAATCCTGATTCCGTTTCTGATTTTTTCGCTGGCAACACTGGGCTTGAACATATTGACTGGCTATGCTGGCCAACTCTCGCTGGGCTCGGCAGCATTTATGGCCGTGGGCGCATTTGCCTCGTATAATTTCATGCTCCGCGTGCTGGACATTCCTTTGCTGCTGGCGTTTGCTTTGGGCGGCTTGTGCGCCGCTGCGCTGGGTATTGTGTTCGGCTTGCCCTCCTTGCGTGTGCGCGGATTTTATCTGGCCGCATCGACGCTGGCGACGCAGTTTTTCGTCGTTTGGGCGCTGACCAAGGTGCAATGGTTTACCAACTACAGTTCATCAGGGGTCATCACTGCACAAAAGCTCGAGATACTCGGCTTCGTATTTGACACGCCCATGACGAAATACCTGCTGGTGCTGGCAATTGTGTTTCTGCTCGCCCTGCTCGCAAAAAATCTCGTGCGCTCCAACATCGGCCGGTGCTGGATGGCAGTACGGGATATGGATGTGGCCGCCGAGGTAATCGGCATACGGCTGATGCACACCAAGCTGCTGGCATTTGCGATCAGCTCGTTCTATTGCGGCGTGGCCGGCGCCCTGTATGCCTATGCCTATCTGGGTACGGTAGAGCCTGAGGCGTATAACCTCGATCTCTCATTCCGTATTCTGTTCATGGTGATTATTGGCGGACTCGGATCTGTGATGGGTTCATTTCTAGGTGCTGCTTTTATTGTCCTGCTGCCCACCGTTCTGAATATGCTGGCACACGCGCTTGGCATTTCGACTGCGGTGGCATCCAATCTGGAATTGATGGTCTTTGGTGCTCTGATCATCTTCTTCCTGATCGTCGAGCCGCATGGCCTTGCCCGGCTGTGGCAAATCACCAAAGAAAAACTGAGGCTCTGGCCTTTCCCGCACTAGCTATCTTCGTCATACCGATTAATTTTTGTGGAGGAGACTATGAAGTTACTGAAATCACTCTTGGCAAGCGTCTTACTGCTGGCCGCTGCCAGCACTGCAATGGCCCAGCAATTCATACCCATGCTGTCTTACCGTGTAGGCCCTTATGCCGCTGGCGGCAGCGGTTTCTACGGCGGCATCATCGACTACATGACCCTGATCAATATGCGTGACAACGGGATCAATGGCGTCAAGTTGATCTGGGAAGAGTGCGAGACCGAGTACAACGCCTCGCGGGGTGTGGAATGTTATGAGCGTCTCAAGAGCAAGAACGGTGGCGCTTCGCTGGTTGAGCCGCTTTCCACAGGTATCGCCTACGGCATCCTTGATCGCGTTGGCACAGACAAAATCCCGATGACGACGCTGGGCTATGGCCGCTCCGATGCCGCGAACGGCAAGGTTTTCCCGTACGTATTTCCACTGATCACCAGCTACTGGAATCAGGCCGCTGCGATGGTGCATTATCTCGGCGACAAAATGGGGGGTATGGACAAACTCAAAGGCAAGAAAATTGTCCATCTGTATCACGACTCCGCTTACGGTAAAGAGCCGCTGCCGGTACTGGAAGCAGAGGCCGCCAAATACGGTTTTGAATTGATCAAAATTCCAGTCCAGCCACCGGGCAATGATCAGCAGTCGCAGTGGCTGCAGATTCGTCAGGTACAACCCGACTTCGTGATCGTCTGGACCTACGGTGTGATGAGCGCCGTGTCGCTGAAGACAGCGCAGCGCAATGGCTTCCCGCGTGAAAAAATGCTGGGTGTCTGGTGGGCAGGTGCTGAAGAGGACGCCGTGCCCGCAGGTGATGCGGCCAAAGGCTTTACGACAATGAGCTTCACCACACCAGGTAACTATCCGCTGCTTGATGAAATTCGCGGCACGGTGTACGGCGCTGGCAAAGGTAATCTGGCCGAGAAGAATCGCGTGGGTCACACGATGTATCTGCGCGGCGTTGTGGCAGGTGTATTGATGGTGGAAGCTATGCGCAATGCCCAAGCCAAATTTGGCAAGGGCAAAGTGCTGACCGGTGAGCAGGTCCGCTGGGGCTTAGAGAATCTGAATGTCGATGCTGCACGTCAGAAAGCGCTCGGTGTCGCTGATCTGTTCCCGCCCGTGAAAACTTCTTGTGATGATCACGAAGGCTCGGGCGCCACCAAGGTGCAGCAATGGGACGGGAGCAAGTGGATTCCGTTATCAAATACCTGGATTACCGGTGACAAAGTATTGGTGCGCCGGCTGCTTGAAGAGACATCGGCAAATTATGCCAAAGAAAAAAACATCAAGGCAGCTTGTCTCAAATAATTGATTCAGCAGCAGAAGCTTTTTAACGAAGACCCTACGTTGTGGATCGCAGGACTTCGGCACAGGCCGGGGTCCTGTGGTTTTTGCAGACCAATGGAATGGCCAATATGAACCAGAACCCGCCCATCCTGACCATTAATAACATCGAGATCATTTATGACCACGTTATCCTTGTACTCAAAGGCGTATCTTTGTCGGTACCCCGTGGAAAAATCGTGGCGCTGATGGGAGCAAATGGCGCGGGTAAATCGACCACACTCAAATCCATCTCGACGCTTTTGCGTGGTGAGCGTGGCGATGTGACCAAGGGTAGTATTGAATTCAATGGCGAACGTATCGATCAGCTGACGCCCAATGAACTGGTCAGGCGTGGTTTGTCGCAAGTGATGGAAGGCCGCCATTGCTTTGGTCACCTGACGATAGAAGAAAATCTACTGACCGGCGCTTATACACGGAAGATTTCTCGTAATGATCTGAAAAATGAGCTTGAGAAGGTCTATCACTACTTTCCACGCTTGAAGCAGCGCCGCAGCTCGATGGCCGGCTATACCTCAGGCGGTGAACAACAGATGTGCGCGATTGGCCGCGCACTGATGGCCAAACCATCCATGATTCTGCTCGATGAGCCCTCAATGGGGCTCGCGCCACAAATTGTCGAAGAAATTTTCGGTATCGTTCAAGATCTCAATAAAAACGAGCAGGTTTCCTTTCTGCTCGCCGAACAGAACACCACCATTGCGCTGCGCTATGCGGACTTTGGTTATATTCTTGAAAATGGTCGGGTGGTCATGGAAGGTGCTGCAGCCGATCTGGCTTCGAATGAAGACGTAAAAGAATTTTATCTTGGCGTGTCCGGTGGTGATCGCAAGAGTTTCCGTGACATGAAATTTTATCGCCGCCGCAAACGCTGGCTGGCCTGATTCCCTTCTCCGATACTTGCCATGACTGATTTCCATGACGCGCTCGAATCGCGCGATCCCCATACGCGCGAAAAAGAACTGCTGGCCGCATTGCCTGAGCTGATACAATGCGCGCAAAAAACTGCCGGCTGGTCATCTATTCTCGCCAGGGTAAATGCCCCGGATATCAGCTCCCGCGAGGCCCTAGCGCAACTGCCAGTGACACGCAAATCTGAACTGAAAACATTGCAAAGCATGGCACCGCCCTTTGGTGGTCTCGTCAACACGTCGACCCGTGATTTGTCGCGTGTCTTCATGTCACCCGGCCCCATTTTCGATCCTGAAGGGCGTGGGGTTGACTGGTGGCGCTTCGCGCGTCCTCTGCATGCCCTAGGTGTCAGGCGTGGGGATCTCATACAGAATTGCTTTGCTTACCATTTCACACCGGCCGGACTGATGGTCGAAGGCGGCGCGATCAGGCTTGGCTGCCCGGTGATACCAGCCGGTACCGGACAAACAGAAATGCAAGTACAGGCAATGAGTTTGCTGCGGCCCCGCGTCTACACAGGGACACCATCCTTTCTGAAGATCATCATCGAGAAAGCGCAGGAGATGGGTGAAGACATACGCAGTGTTGAATACGCGCTGGTGAGCGCCGAGGCGTTGCCACCCTCCCTGCGCCAGTGGCTCAATACGAAAGGCGTGCCGAATGTGCTGCAAACCTACGGATCGGCTGACATCGGCAATATTGCGTTTGAAACGATGACGGGCGGCGAAGTCAACCCCGGTATGGTGCTTGATGAGACGCTGTTACTGGAAATCGTAAGACCGGGTACGGGCGATACCGTGTCGATAGGCGAAGTCGGAGAAATCGTGATTACCTCATTCAATCCAGACTATCCACTGATTCGCTTTGCGACGGGCGATTTGTCCGCAGTCTTGCCAGAGGCTTCGCCGTGCGGCAGAACTAACACGCGCATCAAAGGCTGGATGGGTCGTGCGGATCAGACCACCAAAGTTCGCGCAATGTTCGTACATCCCTCACAAGTTGCAGAGATTGCGCGCCGCCATAGGGGTATTCTTAAAGCTCGCCTGGTCATCACGGGCGAAATGGCAAATGACCAGATGACCTTGCACTGTGAAGTGGCGGATCCTGCCACGCTCTTGAGCGAGATCGAAACCATTGCAGCCTCCATACGCGACATTACCAAGTTGCGTGGTGATGTCAGGTTGGTCGCTACCGGCACGCTGCCCAATGACGGTAAAGTTATTGAGGATGCACGCAGTTATCAGTGATGTGATTACTCGATGGTCAGTTGCTTTGTGCGCGCTTGAGAGCTCACGCCAACAACCCGAGCTCAGTAGGGAGAAGCGCCGTCGTGTTTGAGTTCGATCAAGTACCAACAGGTACAAATCAGATCACGCGGCAGATGTTCAAAAAGATCATCAGGTAACAGCTGATTGCTTCAACTTACGCGCCAATGCCAGCAGCGCGATCGCCTCTGCATCAATATCAATGATCTCCGTTGTTTTATGACAAAACCGCCTGAATAGCTGACGATCAAATGCATAAAGCATCGCATCACTCGTTGATTCCCGCATGGCGGTGGGCCGCAAATGGGGAACAAATACGCTACCCATCAGAAATCGAATGATCACGGTGTTGCGCAAGCCTTGCAGGGATCGACGATCCAATCCCTGTGTGATACCGACCTCAAGTGCTTTTTTAGTGAGCATCGCGCAAAAATCCCGGATGCCACTGGGTAGACCTCCTTCAATATTGCCTTCATCGAAAATCAAATCCGTTACGGCCTCGATGTAGGCTTGCATACCGCGCTCGTTACAGACATGATCGCAGGCTGCGACAAGTTGGCTTGCCCATGCAATCACCATGGCGTCGCTGATCAACGCCACAGACCATGTTGATGGCAGGGTCCGGATATCCTTCGTGCGCAAAGGGGTAGCGATCGCTTGTTCCAGCAGCGCTCGGATAATGGACCCGGGTGTATTTGATGCCATATCACCCACACCCAGTATCGCAGGTAAGGCATGGGCGGCCAGCTCATCGAGTTTCTCTCCGTAGGGTGTCAATGACGAAAACTTGCATCTTGCCCCAGGTCCGGCATTCACAATGGTTGAGGGTGTCGCTATTTTTTGTTTTGATGACATCGTGGGCTTGCTTGAAGATATGAATAAGCTCGCGTCGTTTACCGTGCGACTATCGGTTGTTGGGATGCTGTGATCCTGGGTCAGCGGGATCTTGGTTGTTCTCATCAGGTGTCAAAAATGAAAATTGGTATAAAACACGCCGGTAATTACCCTGCCTCGTTGCGCAGCGACGTACGGGAATAGTCAAAGTCGGTCAAAAAACAGGGCCGCGAGTTCTCAAGAATCGTTCTTTATTTGAAGAAATTTAGGAATTGGCGATTTTTTTAGCTGTTTACCGCACTAGAGTGAAGCTGACGCTGGGGCATCTCAAACGAATTTTCTTGTAGGTATCAAACTGAGCGCTGGGATTTTCCACTCATGATGGGGCCGGCAAGCTCTGCCGATAACTGAATCGAAAGGAATTCCATGTACGCGCTGCTCAACCGTTCACTGTCACCTCCACGAAATCGCTCTGTGCAAGTAACCCAACAATCTACGGTAACCTCCGGACGAGCACCGCAGCTCTATCATCGTCAGCACAGGGCTTCGTATTATTTTGAATCCAGCCGGCACACCTCATTGTCTTTCCGCCTTTTGCTGTCACAGCTTAAAGAACCCAAAGAGTCCGTACAGTACCGCCGCACAAGGGATTTTTTATGTCTGAATATGGATAACCTGCTCGCATCCATTCGCCCGGGTATCGATGACGATGCACGAAGTCGACAATATTTCATCGGGCTGCTACGCATACATTTGTCATATTTGACAGATGACGAGATTGCACAGCTTCGTGATGCGCTAAAGGCTGCACAATTTTCCTGCAATGTCGTCGAAACGGTGATTGATGATGAGGTATACTGTGATCATCGTTTTTCCAATGGTCCGCCGCATGCATTCCATCGTACGCTGATGCAAACGACAGATTTTTTCAATTTACTTGAGGATATGAAAACCAATATTCAAAAGTGCGGAACAAATTTTCTACCGTCCGACTTTTCAGTCGCTGTGCCCGACGCCTTGCATTCGAGCGTACGCGATTGGAATCAGACCAACAAAACCATAGATGATCTGCGTCACAGCGTCTTGATTTTCACAAAAGCATTAAATTTTTCGATTACCTCGTATGAAATTATCACTGATATACTGAAGATAAACTCGACGAAGGTAACTGCTGGTCAAAAATCAATTTACATTGATAGTCGAATGGCCGAAGCCGTCATGGCCGATACTAAAGGGAATCTGTTCGCCGAATTGTTGCGCGATGTTCTTGAACTACTGCTTACGCAAAAGCTATCCGGCATTGCTGTACCTCCCGATAAACTCACGCGTACGCAACATCAACAACTATCTGCTGCGATAGCACAAATTTATACCAACGTTCCATCGAGTAGCGGGCAGGATTTCAAGCAACTAGCGAGCGCGACTCTGAAAGATGCGATTGATTTCGGTGAAATTAAAATTCAGCCGACGACCGGGGTCGCACTTGGGCACGCGTGGATAGTGCCATCCCTATCGCTGGTACCGGATAAACGAAAAAATCATACAGATCTTGGATATCGATTCATGCATTCGGGATTTCGCCTTGAGCCCGCTGACTCCCCGATTCGTGAATGGCCAGCTTATTTCATGAGCATGAAAGAAAACGAGGAGAGCTATCCTGATTAACACGCGTGGTCTGTGCGCGTACCCGTGGATTCGAGTCGCTTGCTCGCCGCCGCTCTGGAGGTCAGGTATGAATGGGAGTCGCTGGGTGTCCCTTACGGGTTCATCGGCACCACGCCGGAGATGCCGGCGACGGGGTGCCGCGTGACCGTCTGGGGGGCTGTGCAACGCGTGATGACGGACGATACACTCACGCTGTTTAAGCACTACAACAGCGGTCTTCCGGATCCCCAATCACCGACGGAGCTTTGGCAACGTCTTGAAGGACTGATGCAATGGATGGAAACGCTAGCGACTGAATGACTCACCATCAGGCGGAGCTTTTCGATGCGCGGCTTGGCTTCGCCTATAATTGAACCCGGCTTGAAGAAGTATTCGGCGACCGTCAGGCCCTTGCTGCCCCTGCCACGACCATGGACTCTGTTCGTCATCGACTCATCACTTTTTATTTCGTGCAATCCGCCGCGGATAATGGGAGTGCGACGTGGGTGTGATTGACTCCGTCCAGGTACTCGATTGGCGACCAGCCGACAAAGGACTGATGCATTTCTCAAGTAATCGGGACACAGTACCAACGTCGTCGCGATCCACTTTCCGAGGTAGATGCTATGCCAAAAGCTTATGTTGTTGCTGAAATTACTGTCACTGACCCTCAGGCGTATGAGGAGTACCGCAAACAGGTATTGCCAACGGTGCTGGCTTTTGAAGGGCAGTTTCTGGTGCGGGGAGGTACGCGCGTTCAGTGCGAGGGAGAGGATGACGCGCATCACAACCAGATGCGCACCGTGATTCTGGAATTTCCATCGCTGTCGAGGGCACGTGAATGGTATACCTCACCCGCTTATACGAAAGCGAAAGCGCTGCGACTGGCAGCATCGAAGGGACGCTTGTTTATTGTCGAGGGCGCCTGAGTTTTTTAGTTCTTGTGCTTCAATAGCATTGCACGTAGTGAGATAAAAAATTATCGCCATGACGCTCCACAAGTATTCAACCCGCTTTCGCTTCAACATCAACCAGATCGTCGCCCTGCACATCCAACGCGCCTGCACGTCGTAGCTGGGTGATGGCCCAGTGCGCCAAATGGATTTGACCAAAATTCATGTGTCGCTGATTAGCTGCTTTTACCAGAGGTATCGAATTGAGAAGTTTCGGCACTTCAGAAAGCTTGATACGCTGACGCTCCATGAGCAAGAACTTCAGCAAGACTTTGATACCGTTTTGCGCATTTCGCAGTGGGTCACCTTCAAGATAGTCAATGCGGGAATGCGCCACTTCGATCGCCTGTTTCACTTCAGTGAATGGCTTGCCATGCCCAGGTATCACGATACTGACATCGAGTTCCTCAATAATCTGCAAGGTAGCACGCGTTTCTCTGAAACTCGACACGCCATCCAGTGCCGGGAAAACGACACCAAAACCCTTTTCCCACAAAGCATCCGCTGAAATCAGTATGCCGTGCTTCTCGCAAAACAAGAGATAAGCATAAGGATGATGGCCGGGGGCACAAAGCGCGGACCACTCGAGATCACCCAGAATGATCTTGTCGCCGGGATGGACGCTTGCGTTCGCCTTGAAGCGCTCGCAGCGTTGTCCAGTCGCTTCAAAGGTCAGTTTTGATTGTTCCCAGTTCTGTACCCGATTGAACTCTGCTGCGGGAACGAAGGTACGTACCGCCGGAAAATGGGTTTGCAAAATATGATTGCCGCCGCAGTGATCGGAATGCAGATGGGTGTTGTAAATGGCATCGAGCACTCTCCCTTTCAGCAGATGACGCAACAGAATCAGCGTCTGGTTCTCATGAGTGCAATAGCCAGTGTCAACGATGGCGGTTCGATCCTTGCCGATAAAGACAATATTATTCGACGATAGCCAGCCACGCTCCAGTACATGCATTGAGTCGGGAAGATTCATTTTTTCATCTCGTAGGCCAAGGATATTCTGGCGAACTCAGTCAGCAAGGCTTCAGTGCCGCCGTTAAAAGTATAAAAAGCCGTCCCGGTGCGCACGACTAGTCGAGGCGGGGATAGCCAGCCTGCGCGCGGTATCCCAATCATTTTTGCACCGCGGATGTCGGGCCAGAGTACCTGACGGTTAATCACCCAGGTTTGCTTGCTGCCTTTTTCGTCAATCGTGACGGTTGAATGTAAAAACCCGTAAAACGAGACCAGTAACAGCGCCAGCGCTGCCAGCATCAGCAAAATCACGCCCCAACCATAGGCATCGAGGGAAAATCGCATCGAAAAACTAATACCGTAGGCGATCAGTCCGATCGTGAATATGGTGGCCAACATTTTGAACCAGGGGCTGTAGGCCGGGCCGGTTACCACAGAGGCTGGCTGATAGAAACTTGACTGCATGAATTGTCCTTGAGGATGCCAACGAAGAAAACAGCAGAATGCACTGACGTCAAAAACTGCAAAATCGACTTTGATGAAAGCGCTTATTTTGCCGCCCGACGCTCATGAATAGCCAGCCAGATTTGTCGTTTTTTTGCTTCTGGTGCGATACCCCAGTCAATGATTTCATTGATCGTGCGCTGACAACCTTTGCACCATCCTGTCGTCTCTTCCATCTGGCAAATGTTGATGCAAGGTGTTGGTAGTGGCCATATGTGTGCCAGCGGATCGAAATTTTTCAGGTCCATAAAATCAGAATTTTCTTACTCATGTGTGGGCACAAGAATTTCTTTCAAAACAATCGCCATAGGTCAGCCTGGCGCTTGCAAAGCTCACAAACCCGCCCGGAGTTTTTTATCGTTTAATCGCTCATGAAATTTTTCAGACGTGATAATGGCGCGCTCGTGTTCGCCTTCACTGATTTTGTCCAGACCATCCCAAGCTTCAACACGAAAACGCACCCGTCGGCCTTCAACCGCAATAACCTCACCGCGTATCGTGAGTGTCATGCCGGGCGGCGTGGCCGCAAGATGGGAAAAGCTCACATGCGTGCCCAGACTCTGCTCGTTTGGCCAATCCACATAATCCATAATGCCCTGCGTGCACGCTAATTCCATCAGACCCACCATGTAACCCGTAGCCATCACGGAGGGCATATCCTGCGCAAAGGGTGTTTGCGATCCGAACAAATGTGGTACCACGGAATGTGCCGGCACCGTGGTTTGCCATTCAAACTGTATACCGGGTTGCAGCTTCGGACTCATGATGCTGTCTCCTTGGATGAGTCATTGGCGCGCCGCGCCGCCATGGCATTGCCCGCGCGGCTGACAGCCTTGCGGCCAAGGTAATGTGAAATGAACTGTCCCGCATCCACGACGGCATCCAGATCAATATC
>SYFN01000073.1 GCA_005800405.1 Burkholderiales bacterium | reverse complement strand
GCCGCATTACGACTGCATTGCGATCGCTCATCCGACAGATTCTGAGCTTGGCGGGGACGATATCCTCGATGGCCAGATCCACGCGCCAGCTCTCGGCTAATCGTCGATTTATGGCGCCCCAGAATCTGGCCTATCTCGGTGTGTGTTTGTCCTGCCTTCATAAGCACTTGAATCTGATAACGTTCGGCTTGGATGAGGTGTGTATAGGTCATGTGCTTCTTCGACTGGCTGGTCAAAAGGCTTTGATACTAATGCACCTCAGCCATCCAACCCATTAATCAAAGTTGCACTTCGTCCTTGAATTCACCCTTCTATCTTTACTTGCGCAGTGTGAGATAGAGCGCCAGCCCAATAACAACCGGCACGCCCACCTCCACCGCAATGACCCACCACTCCATAGCGACCTCGGCAAAAAAGATCGAGGCATGATGCCACAAGTCTGAGCCTGCTCTTTTCACCCGACTGAATGAGAGTCTCTACCAAAAAGCCGAGCGCTGGCTGCACCGCAGCTCGTCGCGTCATGCACGCACACCCGTTACCATCCGATGTAGCCAAGCACACGAGTCCCAAGCGCGAGATTCTGCCAGGACAGTACATCGTTGTTACCAGAAACATTTTTCGACTGTTTCGTATCTCTACAAAGCCAAGCAGCCGCTCAAATAAAAAAATTGTGTTACGGATATTTTTTGGTGAAAGATCTTGTGAAACATCAAATCAAGTGTAAATTTCCATGTTGGGCAGATAGCTTCGTCGCAATGAAAGCTCTACAGTGGCGGCCATCATCCAAGAACTCGCAACTATGGAAAATCACGCAATCATGCTGGAACAGGCCGTTGTACAATTGTCAGAGTGCGAGGCGCGTCTGGAGCGGATTGTGGCCAAGGTCCCGGGTCTATTTTTTCAGATGCGCCAGGGATCGACTGGCCTGATTCAATTCAGTTTCCTTTCAGAGGGCTGCGAAATTCTTCTCGGTATTTCACCCGAGTCTCTGTACGCTAACGCGCGTCAACTTTTTGCACAGATCATTGAAGAAGACCGAAAGAGCTGGTCCACTCAGTTGCGTCAGTAGGCAGATAAGCTGGAGGTATTCAGTTGGGAGGGTCGCATTCGGATTGATGCATGGAAGGACACCAAATGGATCAGCTTGCGCGCCACACCTGAGGATGATGGAGACAACGAGATTCAGTGGACAGGGCTGATGACAAACGTTACCCATAGCAAGTTTAATGAGTATTCATTGCGTCAGTCACGTACGGAACTTGCTGAACTTTATGTGTACTTGAATCATGAACAAGAGGAAGAGCATGCCCATATCCGTCAGACTTTACATGATGACTTGGGCGGTAATTTATCAGCACTGAAAATGATGCTGACGCACTTGTGGGAAACGGCGTCTGATGTCAATGAATTCCTGACACAAAAATCCTATATCGAAAAACTCATCAGCCGCTCATTACGCTCCGTTCAGCAAATCGCGACCGAAATCCGTCCGGGCATTTTGGATGCAGGTATCGTCGCCGCACTTGATTGGCTCGCTACCGAGCAGGAAAACCGGACCGGCATTCAATATGAGCTGCGCTGCAACGCCGACGACATTGTGCTGGATCCTGCGCTGGCGACCAACTTGTTCAGAATTGCACAAGCAGCGTGCGCCAATATTCGGGAGTACGCTCGGGCTACCGCTGCTGAAATACACCTGCACGATGGCTGCTCTGAATTGCTGATGGATATTATCGATAACGGCAAAGGCTATCGGGCATTGGCGCAAACGAACTCGCCACTGAATTATCGTTTACGCGAGATACGAGAGCGCGTTGCCTTCTCAGGAGGCAGCTTTGCCATAGCGTCGCGACCGGGCAAAGGTACCCTGATCAGCTCATGAGCAGGTTCCGTCAAGATTACTCAGAGTTCATAGCTATCTTTCTGCCCTGCCAATACCTGCTCGACGAGCTTGCGCGACAAGCTGGGTGCAAGCAGTTCAATGAAGGTAAATACATAGCTACGCAGATACGCGCCCTCCTTCAGAGCCACGCGCGAGAGATTGGTACCAAACAGATGACCAGCGGATATCGCTGTCAGATTGACATCGCGAACTGCGTTGTAGGCCAGACCGGCGATGATGCCCACGCCCATACCCAGCTCGACATAGGTCTTGATGACGTCAGCGTCAATGGCCTCAAGAATCACATCCGGCTTTAGCCCCCGTCGTGCGAAGGCCTGATCAATCTTGTTACGCCCGGCGAAGGCGGTGTCGTACGTAATGAGTGGATAGGCCGCGATGTCTTCCAGGGTGAGGCTTTTCTGCCGGGCCAGCGGATGATCGGGTGGTGATACCACCAGATGCTCCCACTGAAAACATGGCATGGACACCAGACCATCAATGTCCGCGATCGCCTCGGTGGCGATCGCCAGGTCGGCTTGACCATTGAGCACCATCTCGGCGACCTGGCGGGGATTGCCCTGCAACAAAGACAGACGCACCTTCGGAAATTTTTGAGAAAACGCCTGCACCACCGTGGGCAAAGAATAGCGGGCCTGGGTGTGGGTGGTGGCAATCGTGAAGCTGCCGGAATCCTGCGCGGCGAATTCCTTGCCGATACGCTTTAACCCCTCGATCTCTTGCAGGATGAGTTCCACTGACTTCAACACCGCCCGCCCCGGTTCGGTCAGGCCGCGGATGCGCTTGCCATGTCGGGTAAAGATATCGATGCCCAGCTCTTCCTCCAGCTCAATGATCGCCTTGGATACGCCGGGCTGCGAGGTGAACAACGCCTTGGCGGCTTCGGTCAGGTTGAAGTTTTGCCGTACGGCCTCTCGAACGAAGCGGAATTGATGAAGATTCATGATTTTTCCTGGGAAGACGCTGACAAATCCACCTTTTATGCCGAGCCAGCGCGGCTATACGACGCCGGGCAAAGCAAAATCAAGGACTTGGCACAATTCATTTGGCTGAAAAAGTCCCCGGTTTTACTTGATCAGTGCTGCCATCGAAAACGACGATCAATGTTTTCATAAAAGAAATAAAATGAGCCAAAAATCTAGCGGTACGAGCCTGAATTGCTTATATCCGAGAATCATATAAGCAAATAAATACTCTGTTGTTTGGAATAAGCAGGGAGTTTATTAGCATTCTGGCTCCTTTGCGCGAGGATTTATGACTTTGACTTATGTAGTGTCGGGATTTGCTGTGGGCATGCTGGTCGGCCTGACAGGCGTGGGCGGCGGCTCGCTGATGACGCCCCTGCTGACGCTACTTTTCGGCATCAACCCAACCGTGGCAGTCGGCACTGACCTCGCGTTTGCTGCGATCACCAAGAGCGCCGGAACCATCGCCCACCGAATCAAAAACAACGTGCACTGGGATATCGTCAAGCGCCTGTGCTTTGGCGCACTGCCCGCCGCCGTGGTGGCCACACTCGCCCTCAAGTATTTCGGGGCGCTCGACAAGCACATCGGCCAAATCATTCGCTACGCGATCGCGTTCTCCGTCAGTCTGACCGTGATTGCCATCATCTTCCGCAGCCGGATGCAGGCCTGGATGCATTCGCACCCGGACAAACAATTACACGGCCGAGTGCAAGTTATCGCCACCATCATCGCTGGCGCGGGTATCGGCACACTGGTCACGATATCCTCCATCGGTGCTGGTGCAATCGGCGCGACGATTCTGGTTCTGCTCTACCCGAATCTGAAACCTGCCGAGATCGCTGGTACCGACATCGCCTACGCAGTGCCTTTAACAGCGATTGCTGCATTAGGTCACTGGTGGCTGGGCTCGATCAACTGGGAATTACTGGCGACACTGCTCTTGGGTTCCGTACCCGGCATCACCATAGGATCGCTGCTGGCACGCTCGGTCCCTGAAAAATTCCTGCGCGGACTGCTCGCGACCACACTGACCGGTGTGGCAGCCAAGCTCGTGCTCTGAAACGAATCACTTAAGGATCCTCATGTACCGCTACGACCAATACGACCACCAGATCGTTCGTGAACGCGTTGCCCAGTTCCGAAGTCAAGTAGAACGCCGCCTCTCGGACGAACTCACGGAAGATGAATTTCGTCCACTGCGTCTGCAAAACGGTCTCTACCTGCAACGCCATGCCTACATGCTGCGGGTGGCGATTCCTTATGGCTTGCTGTCATCCACGCAGATGCGCAAGCTCGGATACATCGCTCGCAAATTCGATCGTGGCTACGGGCATTTCACGACGCGACAGAACATTCAGTACAACTGGATAGAACTCGAGCAATCGCCCGACATCCTGGCAGAGCTGGCTTCGGTGGAAATGCATGCGATTCAAACCTCGGGTAATTGCATCCGCAATATCACCTCGGACCAGTTCTGCGGTGTAGCAGCAGACGAACTCGCTGATCCACGACCTTACATTGAAATCCTGCGCCAGTGGAGTACCTTCCATCCCGAGTTTGCTTATCTGCCGCGTAAATTCAAGATTGCCGTCAATGCTGCTACTGAAGATCGTGCTGCGGTTCAGGTACACGACATCGGGCTTCATCTGATCAAAAACGACGCGAGCGATCTCGGCTTTCAGGTGCTGGTGGGCGGCGGTCTGGGTCGCACACCAATCATTGGCAGCGTGATTTGCGAATTCCTCCCATGG
>SYFN01000072.1 GCA_005800405.1 Burkholderiales bacterium | reverse complement strand
CGCCAGCATTATTGCGCTGGGGGGTGAATTTCGGTTTGAGCAGAAGCTTGATGGTCTCGAGATTGTGAATGGCGAAGTGCGCGGCTTGCATTTGTCGACCGGCGAACAGATCGAGGCAGATCATGTCGTGCTTGCTATCGGTCATAGCGCGCGTGACACTTTTCAGATGGTGCATGAGGCGGGTGTTTATATCGAAGCAAAGCCTTTCTCGATAGGCTTTCGAATTGAACATCCGCAGTCATTGATTGATCGGGCCCGTTTCGGCGTGAATGCCGGGAACCCCATGCTGGGCGCCGCCGATTACAAGCTTGTTCATCATGCGAGCAACGGACGTTCAGTCTACAGCTTTTGCATGTGCCCCGGAGGTACCGTAATCGCTGCAGCGTCTGAGCCAGGCCGAGTGGTCACCAATGGCATGAGTCAGTACTCGCGCAATGAGCGCAATGCGAATGCCGGTATCGTCGTGGGCATTACTCCGAGCGACTACCCGGGCGGTCCACTCGCGGGGATTGATTTTCAAAGGGAAATCGAGTCACGCGCTTTTGAATTGGGTGGCGCCGACTACGATGCGCCTGGCCAGCTGGTGGGTGATTTCATCGCGGCACGCCCGTCGACGACTTGGGGCTCTGTGATGCCTTCGTACCAGCCCGGTGTCAAACTGGGCAGCCTCGATCCGGTACTGCCGGCCTACGCGATTGAAGCTATCCGTGAAGCTTTGCCCGCTTTTGACAAACAGATTCGCGGTTTTGCGATGCATGACGCGGTACTCACCGGGGTCGAGACGCGTACGTCATCGCCCATACGCATACGTAGAGGCGAGAATTTTCAGAGCATCAATACCGTGGGGCTTTATCCGGCGGGTGAGGGTGCAGGTTATGCCGGCGGAATCATTTCGGCTGCTATCGATGGTATTCGTGTGGCCGAAGCAGTAGCACTGTCGATTTGCGCACGTCATCAATGACATGGGCCGCTTGACGCGGCCCATGCAGAAATCGTAATGACGGTGACGGTTTCTTAATGCTTCTTAGAACGTGCAGGCTTTTCAGCCGCAGGCACGAAGTGCTCGGTTGCTTCGTTCATGCTGTCTTCCAGCGTTTCCGCTGCGTGTTTGCCGACTTTGACAAATTGCTCATACGCGGCGTTGGCGTTCGCTACGCTGGCCTTGAGCATGGAGACGGCGTTCTCGGTGCCGGCAGGCGCTGCTTTCGACAAATCATCGATCAGCTTGTTTACTTGACGCGAAGTTTCGCTGATGCGAGCTTCGGTGACTTTCGTGAACTCAGCTTGCGCGCGCGATGCGATGCTGGCGACATGGCGGCTGTAGGCCAGCACTTTTTCAGCGTTCGGTTGGGCTTGTGAGGATGTCAGGGCAATTATTTCCTGCGGCTCTTTTGCAGAAAGAATTTGTTGCGCGGCAGCAGAGCTGTGCTCCAGCGAAGCCTTCGCGGTGGCGATATTCAGCTCTACCAGCTCAGCCAGGCTATGCAGCGTTTTGTTTGCGAAATCATTCATTGCAGCAATTTGTGCGTCGATGGATGCTTTAGAGGCATTGGAAAACTGATCAGCGGTCGAAAACACAGCATTTCTCCTTGTTGTTGGGGTAAATTTAAATCGACGCTCAATTTTGTGCGCCGCAACAAGCCAGATTTTACGACCTTTCCATTGGCTGTCAAGTATTTTTTGTGTGGTACAGCAAAGATAATCCCGATCGACCCTTAGGATTATCATTTAGAAAATACTTTCTACAAAAAAGTGAGTGTTTGGCTGGTTTTGCCCGGGGATTGGCAGGCAGACTCCTATAATCCCTGACCTGTCTAAGACTGCGACCCAGAATGAATACCGCTCACTATGCCCAGTGGCCTGCCGGACTGCCACATGAGCTCAACCCGCCAGAAACCAGCGTTTATGTAAACCTCGACATCTCTGCACGTCGATATCCGAACAAAGCCGCGCTGATTTTTTATGGCCGGGAGCTTAGCTACCGTGAGCTACAAGAAGAGGTCGATGCGCTGGCAGGCTATCTGCAGCAGGTGTGTGGCATTACCCGAGGCGATCGAGTGATTTTGCATATGCAGAATTGTCCGCAGTTCATCATCGGGTTTTACGCCATCCTGCGCGCAGATGCCGTGGTAGTGCCGGTGAACCCCATGCTGCTGACCGATGAGTTGCGACACACGGTTGAGGATAGTGGTGCGCGAGTCGTGCTGTCTGCACAGGAATTGCTGCCTCAACTGCGGCCGTTGCAAGCGGAGGGCTTGATTCAGCACGCACTTATCGCGCGCTATGCCGATTACATTGGCGAGAGTGATGATCCCATGCCGGACTGGGTACGAAACGCTCATCCGCCTGTCGCCGACACGACGTTCATGCCATGGGACAAGGCAATCGCGGCAGAGAAACAGCTGGCACCGCATCAGGCCGGACCGAATGATCTGGCTTGCATGCCCTACACCTCAGGCACGACCGGCCGCCCTAAAGGCTGCATGCATACCCATCGCAACATGATGTTTCCAGTCGTGAGCGCGGCGTTGTGGGCGGGGGGATCGCCTGACCATAAGGTGCTTGCGTGCCTGCCAATGTTTCATGTCACGGGCATGCAAATCAGCATGAACACCGCTATCTACACGAGCGCGACCCTGATCATTATGCCGCGCTGGGACCGCGATCTTGCAGGCTGCTGGATTACGCGCTACCGGATAACCAGTTGGACCAGCATACCCACGATGATAATCGACTTCCTCTCGAACCCAAGGCTTGAGGACTATGACATCAGCAGTTTAAGGCGCGTAACAGGCGGTGGCGCAGCGATGCCTGCCGCCATCGCACAAAAATTATTCGACCTCACTGGACTTCGTTATATGGAAGGCTATGGTTTGTCTGAGACCATAGCCACCACCCATTCCAATCCTATCCAGAATCTCAAGCAGCAATGTCTGGGGATACCCATTTTTTCTGTTGATTCACGTGTCGTTGATCCGGAAACGCATGCGGCACTGCCACCCAATGAAGTCGGTGAGATCATCATGCATGGACCGCAGATTTTTCAGGGTTACTGGGGCAATGAGGTAAAAACGCGCGAGGCGTTCGTTCATATTGATGGCAAATCTTTTTTCCGTTCAGGAGATTTGGGCTACATTGATGACGAGGGGTTCTTCTTTTTTACCGACCGACTCAAACGCATGATCAATGCCAGCGGCTATAAAGTGTGGCCCGCCGAGGTGGAGGCCATGATGTATCGACATCCAGCTATTCGTGAATGCTGCATCATCGCGGCCAAAGACGATTATCGTGGTGAGACTGTCAAGGCTGTCGTCGTTCTGAAAGATGGCGCCAGTTTGACAGCAGAGGCCCTGATCCAATGGGCACGCGAACAGATGGCCGCTTACAAAGTGCCGCGCCTAGTCGAATTTGTCGACGGGCTGCCGAAGTCTGCGACAGGTAAAGTGATGTGGCGTCAATTGCAGGAAGCCGAGCAGCACCAATGAGTATTCTGTTGTGCACGCTGAATGCGCGCTATTCCATACCTCACTCGGATTGCGCTAACTGCTCGCCAATATGGGCGAACTGGAGCCCCATACACGGATACAGGAATTTGTGATTAGCGTACGCGCCGCTGATGTCGTGGAAAAACTGCTCGCGCTACGACCGCGTCTGATCGGTTTTGGCGTGTAAATCTGGAATGTCGAAGAGCTCACGCACATCGTAGCGCTTTTGAAGCGCGTCGCTCCCGAGATCACCATCGTCCTGGGTGACCCAGAAGTTTCGCACGAGACAACGGACCAGCGCATCATCGCGTTGGCAGATTACGTGGTGACCGGTTGGGGGGATACCACCTTCCCAAAACTGTGCTCGAAAATTCTAACGGGACCAAAACCACTGATGAAAATTCATGGAGGCGAACAGCCTCACATGGAACAGATTGCTTTACCCTACGCGTATTACAGTGCCCAAGATATCGCACAGCGTACTGTGTACGTTGAAGCTTCCCGAGGTTGCCCGTTCAGATGCGAGTTTTGTCTGTCCGCACTCGACAAAACCGCATGGCCATTTCCACTGGATGATTTATTGCGCGAACTCGACGCGCTGCACGCGCGAGGTGCGAGAGTATTTAAATTTGTTGATCGTACTTTCAATCTGAATATCAACAACACCCTTAGTATTTTACAATGCTTCCTCGATAAGCTCGATGAATTTCCGGCTGATCCTGTATTTGCGAACTTTGAATTAGTGCCGGATCACTTGCCGGACGCACTGAAAGACATCCTACGAAAATTTCTGCCCGGCGTCTTGCAATTTGAAATCGGTATCCAAAGTTTCAATCCAGAGGTTCGGGCGCGCATCAGCCGCAAGCAAAACAATGAATAGTCCATGGCCAATTTGCGCTGGCTGTGCGAGGAAACCCACGCCCATTTGCACGTCGATCTGATAGCAGGTTTGCCGGGCGAAGATGTCGATAGCTTTCCACGCGGCTTTGATCAGCTGGTTGCTTTGAGGCCGCATGAAATACAGTTCGGCATACTCAAACGCCTGCGTGGAACGCCCATCATCCGGCATACGCAAGCATTTGGCATGGTGTTCGATCCGGCGCCGCCGTACCAGATTCTTGCGAACGATGCTATCGATTTCAATATGATACACAGGCTGGTGCGGTTTGCCCGCTATTGGGATCTGGTGGCGAATTCGGGCCGTTTTTCTGACAGGCTGCCCGACATTTTGGGTGATGCACGTTTCTTCCGATTTCTTGCGTTATCAGACTGGTTGTACGCGAATACGGATGCGACGCACCGTATCTCTCCCGAGAGACTTGGCCGCTTGTTGAATGCGTGGCTAGCAACACCGTCTGTGGGTTGTGCTGACAATCAGGAGGGTCAGGAAGCGGGGAGCCAAGAGACAACGGACGATGACGGCGCTCCGTCTGCCTGTGAGAAAAACACGATGTCAGCGACGCGCCGACAACAGCGACATCAGGCAGCGGTGCCTTCGGTGGTTACCCGCCACACCTCGATCAGCGATCGCGCCTCATCGCTCAGCGAGGACAAAGGCCAGGTACGTGCGCGCTCGAAAATCATCAGCGCATAAGTGTCTGCGAGCGCATTGACTTCCGGCGAGAGTGCGCGCTCTTCACCCGAGGAAGGCCTTACCCTGCGCCAGTAATTGATGGCGGCTTCCAGTTCTGTCAGTGTCAAATCCATCGCGCTATTGTACCGTTCATCATTACGCAT
Source organism: Burkholderiales bacterium (assembly GCA_005800405.1). Taxonomy (GTDB): domain Bacteria; phylum Pseudomonadota; class Gammaproteobacteria; order Burkholderiales; family Burkholderiaceae_D; genus Pernthalerella. The sequence continues at coordinate 857 of SYFN01000072.1, read as the reverse complement.
TAGTCACGGCGGTTCGCACTAAAGGCGATGCAATCAGTCAAGTCCCAATTCCCTGCTCAGTAAATCCGCACCAGCCGCTAGTGCGCGCAGCTTGGCGGTTGCCGCTTCGCGTGGCATGGTGATCAGACCGCAATTCGTACAACCCTGTATGTGCGCCACATCGGCGTACTGTAACGCGCGCCGCAGCACATCAGCGACCGCTTCGGGTGTCTCAACCTGATGGGTACCAACGTCGATAGCGCCCACCAGTACGTCTTTACCTCGGAGCATCTCGATGAATTCCATGGGCACGCGCGAATTCTGGCACTCCAGACTTACCTGATCAATGTGGCTATTTGCCAGTAGCGGAAAGACATTTTCGTAATGCCGCCACTCCTCACCCAAGCCTTGTTTCCATTTGATGTTCGCTTCAATGCCATAGCCAAAGCAAATATACACGGCTGATTTACATGACAGGCCTTGGGCCGAGCGCTCCAGCGTTTTGGCACCCCAGTCGCGCACTTCATCAAAAAATACATTGAATGCCGGCTCATCAAACTGCACCACATCAACACCCACAGCCCCGAGTTCCTTTGCTTCTTCATTAAGGATTTCTGCGAATGCCTAGGCCAGCTTCTCACGGCTCTTGTAGTAATCGTCGTAAAGCGTGTCGATCATCGTCATCGGGCCGGGCAATGTAAACTTTATGGGCCCCTTGGCGAGCAAGCGCAAGCGTCTAGCGCCCTAGCCCTCGGGTCCGAACGCACTACCCGGTGCAAGACCTAGCCCCGCTTCGTTTACCAGACGCTTGCACAATGCGAGCGAATCGGTTTCATCTTCAATGCGGAAAAACAGATACATCGCACCTGCAGGGTGCG
>SYFN01000071.1 GCA_005800405.1 Burkholderiales bacterium | reverse complement strand
TACAAGGACGAGTACGAGGTCGCGCGTTTGCACAGTGATCCTGCATTCAAACAAAAAATCGCAGGTATGTTCGAAGGAAATTATTCGATCAAATACCATCTTGCGCCACCACTACTGTCCGACCGTGATGCCAACGGTCATCTGGTCAAGCGTCAGTTCGGAAGCTGGGCCGGCCTAGTATTTCCGCTGCTGGCGAAATTACGCTTCCTGCGCGGCAGTTTGCTGGATCCCTTTGGCCATACAGCAGAGCGCAAGGGTGAGCGCGCTTTAATCGTTGAGTATCGCAATACCATTGCAGCGCTGCTGCCCACATTGAGCAGCGAGAATTTGTCGCAGATGGTGGAGCTGGCCCGTATTCCGGAAGACATCCGGGGTTATGGTCATGTGAAAGAAAGACATCTGAAAAACGCCAAGCAGAAGGAAGCACGACTGCTTGATGCTTTGAAGTCGGCAACACAGTCGCCGCCGGAATCTGGGCGACACGCGGCCTGATCGTTGTTTAGGCGGCTGTAAAATTTCTGCTGTCATCCCGGCGAAAGCCGGGATCCAGTGTCTTTCGTTGATATGCCAGTGGCATATTCACGATAGCCATTCGCCCGCAATTCACACGCCGGGCAAGCACCACAGCCGTGCCCCCAGTCATGCAACACACCCCTTTCGCCCAGGTAGCACGTGTGCGAATCAGTGCGAATCAGCTCGACCAGCGGCGTACCACCCAGATCGTGAGCAAGCTGCCAGGTCGCCGCCTTGTTCAGCCACATCAATGGCGTTTGCAGTGACAGCGTGGTTGCCATGCCGAGCCGCAGTGCTGATTCGAGCGCACGCAGACTTTCGTCGCGACAGTCTGGGTAGCCGGAGTAATCGGTCTCGCACATGCCGCCCATGATCACATCGATACCGCGACGGTAGGCAAGCGCTGCGGCGACGGTGATGAACAGCAGATTGCGACCGGGCACGAAGGTATTCGGCAAACCGTTCGCCTGTATCGCTATAGCCGTATCGCGTGTGAGCGCAGTGTCAGAAATTTTTCCCAGTAGTGATAGATCGAGCAGATGATCTTCACCCAAGCGGCTATGCCATTCGGCGTTTAAAGCCCGCATGGATGACAGAATTGGTAACCGCAGGCTGAGCTCGACTGCATGTCGCTGGCCATATTCGAATCCCAGTGTCTCAACGCGCGCATAGCGCGACAGCGCCCAAGCCAGACAGGTGCTTGAATCCTGGCCGCCTGAAAACAACACCAGTGCTGCAGAACTCATTTCTTTGTGATTTTTTCTATTGTCTGCTCGATGGAATCGCCGCCGGCCTCGGTAAACCGCAGACGAACCGGGAACCATTCCTGCGAGGGCGCAAGCCAGATATCGACTTGTCTTCCATTGCCGGGATCACTCGGTACATGTGCCACGTGCAGGGTATCCACTTCGCCCAGACTGGTGCGTAGTCGTTGTTTGTCTTTCACCTGAAATGTCCACGATTCACCGCCACGGTGGCCAGCGACAAAAAATTTCCAGTTTGAGCCGGGAACAAAATTTCCTGGCCGGGCGCGCGCCACGGATAACAGCTGCCATATCATGCTGAGTCGGTCTTGTTCGCCTCCCTGTATCTTGTGAGGTGCAACATCGCCAGCAAAATTGATCTGACCAGCGCGACGATCAAAGACAACAGAAACCGGTTCTTTTCGTATGCGTTTCAGTAAAAAATTTGTCGGTAACAGTCCACTACGGTCGATGGTTCCCTCGCTTTTCTCCGACATGAGTTGCCCAGTTAGCTGAGTCGACGTATCAAAAACTAATCGGTATTGTTTTGCATCGACCTGCCAGTCAATTTGACCGTTGCCATCCACGGAGAGTCCTTTGACGTCAGCACGCAGCCGGTATTGCAGCTGGCTCGATGGCGGCGGATTGCCTGTCATTTTTTCTTGTGCATACGCTAGGCTGAGACTTATGAGCGCGCCTGCAGCCACCACCGGAAATTTTTTTAGGATGAGCATCATGGTGTTTGATTTACTTAAGAGCGAGAGGGTGTGGATATTCATTTTTTTTCTAGTTTCGACAAGGTTAACCCAAGCGATGTGCCCTTGCGATCCACGTACATGATTTTCACGGGGTACCAGTCCTGCACGGGTGCGATCCAGACCTCGAGCTGGTAGTCGGTGCCGCCGTCGGGCCTCACCAGGCTCATATGCCAGGCATCAGTTTGGCCTTGCCCCAGAGCGATGGGTTCCGTTCCCTGCACCGTTACGCGCCACGGATCGACGGTGCGGCTACCGGCAATGATCAGCTCGAATGACAAACCTGCCTTCAACTTATCAGGATTGCCGCGCGCCAGACCAGCCAGCTGCCAGAATACGCTACCGCGATCCTGCTCACCGCCTTTCACAGGATAGCTATTGGTGGAAGCAGAGAAACTGATCGTCTGACGCTCGCGATGAAAGTGCGTATTGGTCGATGACTTTCCCACGCGCTTTTCTGTGTACAGCTCAGGCAGGATACCGGCTTCGCTCAGACGACCTTCGCTCCGGTAGCTCAGTAAGGATAAAAATAATACCGATGCCTCACCCGCGATCGAATACTGGCGACCATCTTGCACCCATTTCACCAGGCCCCGCCCCTCGACCTTGCTGCTGCCTTTGATCGCGACTGCGTCATAGCTTAGATTTGCGGAGGGTGGAAGGCTGATCCGGGAAAGCAGACTAGTTGCGTCACTCGCAGTTACAGGATCTGCGGGCGGCGCATTGGTTTGCGATGGCGTTGGCTCATGGGGTGCACGAGTCTGCGCCGTGCTGGGTTCCTGCGGTGCAGGCGTCGGTTCCGTAACGGGCTCCGGTGATGCGTGCCTTTGTTGCGGGGTGGGCTCGGGAAGTGCATGATTCTTTACTGGACTTGGCTCTGGTGGTGGCGCTGCCACCGCCTCTAAAGTCGTTTCATTGACTGCGTCGACCGCCTTGGTCATTGGGGCTGAGGACGTAGCAGGCTCTGGTGTGGCGTCGACCTGCACCGCAGCTTCGGTTGTGGCCCGAGCTGTAGTTGTCTCCTGAGCGTCTGGCGAGCGCGGTGAAGATGTTTCCGAAGCGGTTATTGCGGGAAGTAGCCGGTCCGGTCTCGTCTTCTGTTTTTCGGTTGCTGTCGTTGTTTGCAGCGTAACCTTGATGACGTCCTGCTCATCCTCAAACGGCGATATCAGTATGAAACTGTCTCTAGCCCATTGGATAATGAACAAATGTGCGAGCACAGATGCGAGAAACACCAGCAGCATGAATCTGGGTTTGCGAGCGGAGTGCAGCCGCAAGTGGTGGAATGGATGACGCACAAACATCTTGCTAGTTTACCGGTGTTAAATCGGGTGTGCTTGTTTGATTTAGCGCCGCAGAAAGGCAGCTGGGCTGGGTCATCATGATCCGATCTGTTACTCTTTTGCTGGAAAGGATGGCAACAGCTATTCTGATGATACCGCTAGGGGAGATGAGTAATGTCCAGCAATGACATGGGTGGTTTGCCGGGCGCCGGCGCAATGAACGAAACCCTCGAATTCGTGCGTAACATGTGGGGTGCCATGAAGATCCCCGGCATGTCCATGCCGTCGATGTCACCTGATGAAATCAACAAACAAATTGCCGATCTCAAGGCGGTCGAGTCCTGGTTGCAAATGAACATGAATATGTTGCGCACCACGATACAGACGCTGGAAGTTCAGAGCGCGACCTTGGCGGCGATTCAGACCATGGGTCAAATTTTTTCCCATGCCGGTACCAGCCGACCCGCAACCGAGAGCCAGCCGTCGTTCGAGTCACCCTTTGAAAAATCTACTGACAAGATAGATATATCTGCTTCGGGAATGCCGGATACGGCAGCGTTCGCAGGACAGTTCGCCAACCCGGCGTTGTGGTGGAACACGGTGCAGGATCAATTTGCGCAGGCAGTGAATCAGGTTGTAACACCGGCGAAGAAATCTACAAGCAAGAAAGCAGCACCTAAAAAAAGGCAGCGGTAGCGGCCAAAAAAACGACAGCCTCGCGCAGCACGAAGAAAGCCAAGGCCTGAGGCCTCAACGCCGCTGTCAGCCTGAGCATAGCGGTCATCGCCGGACTATGATCCGCCACGATAGCCGGCGGCGTTTGATCGAGGTGCTTATTTGCGCGCCAGTCGTTTCAGGCCGCGCATTAATCCACCCAGCAAGGGTAATTTTTCATAGAGCTCCTCTGCCGCATCCCAGTAATCGCGATGAAAATTTGCCTTGCCGTCAGCACCAAATCGAAGATGTGTAGCACCGCGTATGCATTGTTCTTCTGTAGAAAAGCGTTTCATCCGAAACAGAAAGTCCCAGGTAAGAAAAGCTTGATCGCCTTGCAATACATGACCAGTGACGACAAAGCGCGGACTGACGACCTGTTCGAACATATGGGAAAAAATTCGAACGACGTCAGACAGGCCACGAACTTCGTTAAAAGGATCTTTGAAAAATACATCCTCGCTATACACTTCAGTCATCTGGTTGACACTGCCAATATCAATGGTTTCAAAAAATCGGATAAGGCGTTGCAGGTTTTCTACGTGATTCATAGGCCGGTCATTTTGTGAATCAGTGAAAAATACCAGCGATAGGGCAAGAGCCTCGCCATTCTGAGCCAGTTCGTAAACCCTTTGGGAAAATGAATATGGAAGATACCCTTCTCAATACCGGTCACGATTTCCTGCGCTGCTCGTTCAGCACTGATCAGTCCCGGCATCACGAAATTATTTTGTGCAGTCGCCGGCGTGGCAACGAAACCGGGATTGATCATGTAAACCGCATGCCCGCGCGGATGCAGGTCAAAATACAATGATTCGCACAGATTGATCAATGCCGCTTTGGTCGGACCATACACCAGCGCCTTGGGTAAACCCGAGTAGCCAGCGACCGATGACACGATACCAATACCACCACCGCCGTTTTTTTGAGCGAGTAAAATCGGCAGCATCGCATCAATGCAGTGAAATACACCGCGCAGATTGACATCCAGCAGTTGGTTCACCACCGCCATATCAAAGCTATCGACACGCATTTTATTGTAGGCGCCGGCTACAATCAGCATCAGATCCAGTCCACCCCATTGCTCAAGCAGCTGGTCGCGCGCAGAAATAACTTGGGTATGCTGCGTCACGTCCAATGTCAGGACCAGTGCTTGCGGGTAGGTATCCGCTATCTGTTGGAGAGCATCCGTTTTGCGTGCCGAGATCGCCACGCGCGCGCCTTTGTCGAGCAGCAGTCTGGCCGTCTCAGCACCGATGCCGGTCGATGCGCCAATGACCCACACCCGCGCACCACGCCAGTCCCGAATGCGCGGATTCATACCGCGCGCTAAGGATTCATATAGCATCGTTTGCGCGTCATGCGCTCCCAGTGCCTGCGACGCCCGCATCATCACTGCGGCCTTTTGCGAAATGACAGGGTGACCTCTCCCAGCCTTATGCCAAATTTGCTCATGACCGCGCGGTTGATCATCACGTTGTCATCCATTTGATACATCCAGTCATCAAAATTGACGTGATACACCTTGCCAGCCACGGGTAGCGCCAGCACGTATTTCCAATTCAGTGTATTCCCGCCAGTAGTACCGTCGGCTTCGCCGATCACATCGCCTGCCGTACCGATGTAGCGGTTCTCGCCCACCTTCTTGAGTGTCCACACGCGTTTTTGCGTGGTGCCATCTGAGTAGATGAAATCTTCATCCAGCGTGCCGGTGTCGCCGTCCCAGCTGCAATGCATCACCACGGTGAAGCGCTTGACGACTTTGCCCGAGCGATCCTGAAAAATTCCCCAGGCATCCACGGTGCCATTGAAGTAGGTTTTCAGGTCGAGCGCCGGCTGCTCGGCAGCGTAATCAGCGGGCGTCATTGTTGTCCCGCAGCCAGCCACTGCGATTGCCAGCACAAAGCTGATTGATCGTATCCATGCATTCACAATCCATCTCCATAGTTTTTATTCTGATGTTGTCCCGAATTTCAGTCTCATACTTGCTTTAGTGGCGAACGCCACAGCAGCAAGCCCGCACCCACTTTCAGTCCACACGGCAGTAACGCATACCCGATCACGAGCGCGCGTAATCCTTCTCCACTTGCATTTCCCGGCGCATAACCAAGCCAGTCCAGCAAGGGCAGTGCAATCCCAGCCGCGAGCGCCAGATTGAGCTTGGTCATCCAGCTCCAAAGTCCGAAGTAGGCGCCCTCGCGTTGTCCGCTATGACCTGCCGCGCCGATCACGCCCGCCAGCAAGGCTGGCGGTAAAGCCAGATCTGCGCCCAGCGCTGCACCCGACAAAACACAAATGATTGCAAACGATACCAGCGCCCCGCTTTCAAGCTGTGCAGTCCATACGAAAGCACTCATCGCAAGCAGCATGCCAGCCAGCCAGGCATTGGCCTCACCAACGTGCACGGCCAGCTTCGCCCACGCGGGTAATGCCAGTGCCGCTGCAAAGAAATACAGCACCAGAAACATGCCGGCATATTCCGGCAGCTGCAGACCGTCTGATGCAAAAAACATGAACAGCGTGGCTGGTATTGCAGCTGCAATGCCATTGACGGCGAACACTGCAAGCAGCCACCGGAACTGTCGTTCACGCAAGGGCAGCATCACCGAGTGCGCCGGCGCGCCCTCTGTCGTTCGCAGCAGTGCCCGCGGTGCAAAACGCAGCAGTACAAAAGCCGTGATTGCTAGCAGCGCGATAAAAACAATAGACAAGCCGGCCATACCTATCATCATCGGCAGCACCGCTGCCATTACCACACCCACCAGAGCACACGCTTCACGCGTGGCTGTCAGTCGTGCACGTCCGCCGCGTTGCTGCGTGAGGCTCGCGCCCCAGCTGTTATGCGCAATCGTTGCCATGCTGAAGCCTAGATAGACCACCAGCAGACTCACACCAAACCACAGATACAAATGATCGGTTGACATCATCGGCGGATGAAACAGCGCCAGATAACCTGCACTCAGCGGCAACAGTGACATCAGCACAAAGCCAGTGTGACCCCGCGTGACTGCCGCTCTGTCCATCCATCCACCCAGCGCCGGATCGATGAAGGCGTCAAGCAATCGCGCGGCCAATAACAAGCTGCCCACGGCAGTCAGTGACAAGCCCAGCGTGCCTGCATATAGCTGCGGCACGACCACATACACAGGCAGCGCCAGCAGCGAGAGCGGGAGTCCGAACAAGCCGTAGGCGAATAACTGCCGCAGGGAGAAATTCATTCGAAATTTTTCTGGCTATGCAATGTGTAACTCGGTTATTTCATGTTCAGCAGAAGCTGACGCAGCTTCGGTGCAGATGTTTTCGGGTGTAACCAAATGCCAAAAAAAGCAGGCCCGAATTCGGGGTCGGCAATATCGCCGATGGGTTTGCCATTAAAAAAAAAGCGGGATGGCTGCCCGGGAGCAAAAATACCAGTCAGCTGATTACCTTCTCCCACATTCGGGAAGATTTTTTTCATATCAGTGAGCCATTGTTCATGCTGCGTGCTGTTACCGACTCCCAGTTTTTTAATTTCATCGATGCTGGCAATGGCAATTTTTTCGCCATACAGTGATCGTGTGTACTCCAGTTCCAAGGCAAAAGGGCTGCTAGCCCATCCCGTTAATGTGACTTTTGTTTTGTCACCCCACAGGCGGGCTTTGTAGATGGTCAGGCCAAACCAGCGATACAGACCTTGTCCGACCAGCGTGGCGTCGGGCAGTACTTGCCGTACATAGGCAGGGGATGGTTGCGCGAGTGCTGCTGCCGGCAGCAGAAATGCAAGCAGCACCAGAAAAGGAATTCGTTGGTATGCCGCTTTCATTACTGTTTTTGTAAAGTGAACTGGTACAGGTCGATGCTGCCGGCCCGAAATCCTGCTTCGCAATAAGACAGATAAAAACGCCAGGTTTGAATGAACGCACGATCAAAGCCCTGAGCTTCCACTTCCGGTCGTTTTTCGAGGAAAGCCGCATGCCAGAGTTCAAGTGTGCGCGCATAGTCCAGACCAAACACGAGTTCATTAACTACTTTTAAGCCGTGACGCTCAGCTTGAGCACGAAATACCGAAGGCGACGGTAGCATGCCGCCGGGGAAAATATATTGCTGGATGAAGTCAGTGCCGGTACGGTACCGCTCAAATAGCGCATCATCAATCGTGATGGTCTGTATGCAGGCGCGGCCACCAGTTTTGAGCCTCTGTGCGACACAGTCGAAGTAACTGTCCCAATAAGCCTCTCCGACGGCCTCGAACATCTCGATTGATGCGATTGCATCAAACTCACCCTCTACATCGCGATAATCTTGCAACCTTAGCTCGGCTTGTTCGGCCAGTCCTGCGGTTTGCAAACGCTGCTGTGCGAATTGGAGCTGCTCGGTTGAGAGCGTCAGGCCAGTCAGGTGTACACCACGAGCCGCAGCAAATTCGGCAAAGCCGCCCCAGCCACACCCAATTTCCAGGATACGGCTGCTGGTGTTGACTTGCAGTTCGTCATAGATGCGCTCATATTTGGATATTTGTGCTTCTTGCAGTCTTGCCTGCGGCTTCGCAAACAGTGCGCTTGAATACGTCATCGATGGATCCAGCCACAATCGATAAAATTGATTACCGATATCGTAGTGCGCATGGATATTTCTGCGGCTGCCTGCACGCGAATTACGGTTGAAAAGGTGACGGATGCGATAGACCAGGCTACCCCACCAGCTGCCATAAATCGCTGTCTCCAGTGCGTTGCGGTTGAAGATGAACAGCTTGAGCAGACGGGTCAGGTCATCGGTATGCCATTGCTGGCTGATAAAACTCTCGGCAAATCCGATATCACCCGATTTCATCACCGCGATGCAGGGTTCCCAGCTTTTCAGCGTCAGGGTCACAGGTGTGCTGTCATCGCCAAAATACAGCACATTCCCATCCGGGCATTTTAGTTTTAGCGAGCCATGCTCAAGCCGCCGCAACATTTGCAGAACAATGCGCGCCTGCGTTGGCAGCATGGCAGACTGAAGATAGCTGCCGGCAATTTCATCATCGAGGGCGCGCGAGGGAGATAGTGGTTTATTCATCGGCTCAATGGAGAAGTGGGTGGCAAAGGTTTGCTGAAGAAAGGTACGCGCTTGACGAACAGGCGTAGCGCCTGCCAGTGAATGCGGGCAATCACGCCGATCGTCATGAGTGGATGACGCAGGATGGCTTCGGTAGCACTGGCATTGGAGAGCGGTGACAGCATCCCAGAGACGCTGGTGAGCAGGAGCGGGCCTTCGTTGTCGTCATAGTCGATGCGTGCCACGATACGTTCGATATCTCGGTTGTCGACGATTTGTGTAGTGCGCATGAATCGAAAACGGTAGCTCCCCTCAACGGCACAGAACGGCGACACATGGAATACTTTTTTTGCCGTCAGCGAGATACCCCAAGACATTGCATCGCCGGTGTCCAGCAAATAGCAGTGACGTTCGCCAAAGGTGTTATTCACCTCGCAAACAATTGCGCGTAATTCGCCATTGCGGCGGTGGCAGTACCAAAACGAGACCGGATTGAATACATAGCCCAGTACCCGGGGGAAGGTTTGCAGCCAGATCTCGCCATCGGCATCGTCAACCTGCTCGCTCTTGAGCAATTGGTCTATCCATTGCAGCGGCGGTGTTTTGCCATCACCATGATCGCGATCATAGAAAGACATAAGATTGAAGCGATTACGTGAGCACAAACGACTGGGCAGCGCCGCGTCACCCAAGGTACGCAAAGGCAAGATCAGTGTGAACACACCGTAGCTGAAGGTGTTTTGTGCGGGGCGCAGGCGACTGTGTCTTACCTGACCCATGCTCAATAATGCTCGCTTGGGCAGCTTTTGCATTCCGGCCTCCGTCACGCAGCCCGGCGCGGTTGCAATTGCGCCTGTCGTTCGATGGCACTGGCAACCGACAGGCCTGATTTGAGACCATCTTCATGGAAGCCGTAACCCGTCCACGCGCCAGCGAACCAGGTATTGCGCTCGCCTTGAATACCCGGTAGTGCCTGTTGGGCAGCAATAGCGGTGCTGTCAAATACCGGGTGGGCATAATCAAAGCGACCCATCACGCTCGCGGGATCTGGTTCGGACAAAGGATTGAGTGAAACAATGACGGGTGTTTTGCACGGCAGCGGCTGCAGCATGTTCAGCAGGTAGTGTACGCAGACGCGCGGCTCCTGAGTGCCGGCACTTTCATAGTTCCAGGCCGACCAGGCTTTTCTGCGCGCTGGAAGGCAGCTTGCGTCAGTGTGGAGCACTGCATGGTTGGGCTGATAGCTTACCGCAGAAAGAATTTTTTTCTCTTCATCGCTGGCGTCGCTGAGGATCGCAAGAGCTTGGTCGCTGTGGCAGGCAAGCACGACTTGGTCGTACATGAGGCTGCCCATCGCAGAATCCACTTTCACCTGCCTCAGTGCACCGAGATCGACACGCGACACCGATCTGACCGGGGTTTTCAGATACTTATTGGTGATCTCTTTGAGCAGTTGAATCACATAATGTCGAGCGCCGCCCGTAACTGTATGCCACTGCGGCCTATTGCTGAACTGAATCAATCCGTGGTTATGGCAAAAGCGCACAAAAGTCGCGAGTGGAAAAGCGAGCATCTGCTCGGTGGGACAAGACCAGATGCAGCCCGCCATGGGTAGCAAATACCAGTCTCGGAATTCGGTGCTGTACTGGCGCTGGGCAAGAAAATCACCAAGAGGCATGTAATCCATCGCACTGCCGCTTTGCGCCATCTGTGTGGTTTCGCGGTTGAAGCGAAGAATGTCTCTGATCATGCGCAAGAAGCGCGGATTAAAAAGATTGCGTCTTTGCGCGAACACGGTATTGAGGTTCGCACCGGCCCATTCAAGCGTTCGCGCACCGGACTGATGCGAGAGCGGCAGTTTGCAAGAGAACGACATATCGCTGGCGGACGTATTGACTTTGATGGCATCAAACAGCCGGACTAGATTTGGGTAAGTTCGGTGATTAAAAACGAGAAACCCGGTGTCCGCACCGAAGGTTTTGCCCTCGACGGTGATGTCCACGGTATTGGTGTGACCACCAAAGTAATCGCCGGCTTCGTAGAGCGATACCTCGTGTCCCGTGCGGGCCAGTTGCCACGCCGCTGAAAGTCCGGAGATTCCGGAACCAATCACTGCGATCTTCATGGTTTTGATATCCCGCATGAATAAAAAAGCTGCGGCGCCCGTCAGGGAGAATACGGGCTGGGGGAAGATCGCCCCGACATGCCACTAGCATGAGCTGGGAGGCATCACAGCAAAAACCGTTTCGGATGACGCGCTTCCGTTTCACTTACTTCGTCGTAAGTGCCTTTTCGATAGCGGCCAGCAACGCTTTGTCATTTGGCCCGGTCGTGCTTCCATAATGACTTACCAGCTTGCCTTCGCGATCAATGAGGTATTTGTTGAAATTCCAGCCGGGCGCTTTACCACTGGTCTTGGCCAGCGCAGCAAACAGCGGGTGGGCTTCTTTGCCCTTGACGGCGGTTTTCGAAAACATCGGAAACTTCACGCCATACGTGTTGTAGCAAAAGTCGGCGATCTCCTTGCTGTCGCCAGGCTCCTGACTGAAATCATTGGAGGGAAAACCCAGAACGACCAGCCCTTTGTCTTTGTGAGTCGCATAGAGCTTTTCCAGTCCTTCATACTGCGAGGTGAAACCGCAGTAGCTGGCGGTGTTCACCACCAGCGTGACCTTGCCAGCGTACTGGCAGAGGTTTTGTGGCGAGTCATCCTGAAGACGGCTGTGCTTAAAGTTCAGCAAGGCGGGACATTCACTGGCCAGACTCGCTCGCGGCATGAAGGCCAGCAGCGTCGTCAGTACCAGGAAACTGGCCGCGAGCCACCACGGTTTGGGAATTGCTCGGGTTTTTATATGACTCATTTTGGGAATACCATAAAGTTTTAATTTAAACTATTTGGTTATTCTAGCGCATCCACGGAAATTGTGTGACTGTCCGTAAGCTTTTTTGCGATTATTTTCGAAAAAGCAAAAAAACCAGGTTTCCTGCGATATTCGAGAAGGTAATAATTAATCTATGACAACTTTAGGACCCTGCTCGTGCGCCATCTGATCCTTGTCCTTGGCGACCAATTGAGTTTTACAAGCCCCGCGTTGGAGGACTTCGATCCCGCGCAGGATGCCGTGCTGATAATCGAGGCGCCCGGCGAGGCAAAGGCGGTTTGGTCACACAAGGCCCGCATCGCCCTCTTCCTGTCAGCGATGCGGCATTTCGCCAATGGCGTGGCTGCGCGTGGCTGGCCGCTTCACTATGTGCAAATCGATGATCCAGTCGATCCCGGTTTCGATGAACGTCTGCGTTTGGCCTTGCGCAAACACCGACCCCAGGCCTTGAGGCTGGTCGAGCCGGGCGAGTGGCGGATGTTGCAGCTGATACAAAATGCCGTCCATGCGGAGGGCTCGGTCTTGCACTTGCTGGATGACCGTCACTTCCTGTGTAGTCGGGCTGAATTTGCCGATTGGGCGCGCGGCAAGAAAGAGTTGCGCATGGAGTTTTTCTATCGCGTGATGCGAAAAAAATTCGACGTGATGATGGACGGCGTCGATCCGGCCGGTGGTCAATGGAATTTCGACGCCGAGAACCGCAGCGCCTATCCCAAGCGCACCGGCCCCGGTGTGATTCCGCCGCCTGCCGCTTTTGCGCCCGATGCAGTGACGCGGGAAGTCATCGCGCTGGTAGAAAAACTTTTTCCCGACCACCCTGGTGCGCTCGCGCGCTTTGCCTGGCCGGTCACGCGGGATCAGGCATTGGAAGCTTTGGCGCGTTTTATTGAGCAGCGCCTGAGTCATTTCGGTGATTATCAGGATGCGATGTGGACCGACACCCCGCTGGGCTGGCATTCCCTGTTGTCAGCTACGCTGAATTTACATTTGCTAGATCCGCGTGAAGTCATCGCGGCAGCCGAGCAGTCCTGGCGCCGCGGTCATGCCTCCATCGAAAGCGCAGAGGGGTTCATACGACAGATACTCGGCTGGCGCGAGTTCATCCGCGGTGTGTACTGGACTGATATGCCCGCAATGGCAAAGGCAAACCACTACGGGCACCAGCGTAATTTGCCTGACTGGTTTTGGACTGGCCAAACCGGGATGGCTTGCATGCGGGATAGCCTGAAGCAAACGCTGGAGATCGGGTACGCACATCACATTCAGCGGCTGATGGTGACCGGTAATTTCGCCTTGCTTGCAGGCTTGTCGCCGCAGCAGGTCTGTGACTGGTATTTGGCGATTTACGTTGATGCGGTTGAGTGGGTCGAGCTACCGAACACGGCTGGCATGGCATTGCACGCGTGCGGCCCGCGTTTCACCAGCAAGCCGTATGTGGCCAGCGGCGCGTACATCAACCGGCAGAGCAATTATTGTTCGGGTTGTCGTTATGATCCTGCGAAACGGACCGGGGAGACTGCTTGCCCGTTTACCACCTTGTATTGGCATTTCATTGACGCGCACGAGGCGACCTTGACCGTCAATCCCAGGACGGCGCTGATGGCGAAAAATCTGCAAAAGCTTAATGCGAGCGAGCGGCAAGCGATACGCAGCCGAGCCGGACAAATGCTCGACGCATTGAACGACTTGTGATGTTGAGCCGCTATCAACGTGACCGCCAAGCCGCTCTGCCCATCAATCGAACGTTCATCGTTTATTGGTAAAATTCACGTCTATAACTCACGCAGAAAGCTCAACAAATGCTGTACCCCGAACTCTTCCGCTCACTAGAGCAAGTCCGCTGGAACATGGAAACTGATATTCCATGGGGCGAGTTCGATGCCGGCCTGCTCTCGGATGAGCAGGCACAGACCATACGCATGAATGCAATTACTGAGTGGTCCGCCTTGCCCGCGACTGAAATGTTCTTGCGCGATAACCGCAATGACAGCGACTTCTCTGCGTTCATGTCCGTCTGGTTTTTCGAAGAGCAAAAACATTCGTTGGTACTGATGGAATATCTGCGCCGGTTTCGTCCCGACTTGGTGCCGACCGAGGAAGAGCTGCATAATGTCCGCTTTGAATTCGATCCAGCGCCGCCGCTGGAAACTCTGATGCTGCATTTTTGCGGCGAGATACGACTCAATCATTGGTACCGTTGCGCTGCCGACTGGCATACAGAACCGGTAATCAAGCAGATCTACAAAATCATCAGTCAGGATGAAGCGCGACATGGCGGCGCCTACTTGCGCTACATGAAAAAAGCCTTGGCAGAGGTTGGCGATAACGCCCGTGTCGCCTTCGCAAAAATTGGTGTGTTGATGGCCTCTGCCCGGCGCACCGAGAAGCCACTACATCCGACCAATCTCCATGTGAACCAGTCGCTGTATCCCAATGACACGGTGCAGAGCCGACTGCCTGACCCCAACTGGCTTGAGGCTTGGCTGGACCACCAGATTCAATTTGATGGTGAATGGGAAAAGAAAGTAATTGACCGAATTTTGCACAACCTCTCTTTGCTTTTCGAGCGCAGCTTCAGCTCGGTGCAGGAACTTAACCGATACCGCAAGGAAGCGCTCGCTCGCCTTGAGCCACAGGCAAAAGCCACAGCCTGATACGTGGCCAGCGCAGTGTCTGACATAAATCGAGGTCATCCAGAACGCTGTCGTGCGCGGCGCATCAGCAGTCCTGCGATGATTCCCTTACTATCCTACATTCGCCGATAGCCCTGATGGCGCGGCTCTGCGTGCAGGTGACACCCAACGAGGACAACCCATGAAACGAAGAACCCTGGTAAAGGCAATGTTGATCGGTCTGGCCGCACCCAGTCTGGCGCACGCCGAAAAGAAAACGCAGATTGACGTGTTCAAAACATCGAGCTGCGGCTGCTGCGCAGATTGGATTAGTCACCTGGAGCACAACGGATTTGTAGTAATCGCGCACAACGTACCGAAAACTGGACCGTACAGGCTTCGTTTCGGCGTGCCACCCGACATGGCATCCTGTCACACAGCCATGGTGGATGGATACGCGCTGGAGGGACACGTTCCCGCGCAAGAAATTCGCCGTTTGCTCGCTGAACGCCCAAAGGGCATTGGTCTGGCCGTACCCGGCATGCCGGTCGGCAGTCCGGGTATGGAAGTCGAAGGCACGCGCCGAGATGCGTTCGATGTGATCTTGTTTGGCGAAGAGGGTAGCCGCAAGGTTTATCAACACTACGACGCTCGATCCTGATGGGTGAAAGCGCCATGTGATGTTGCGGTCGATCATCGCGAGTCTGTCTGCAACGTAGGCTCAAGCTGCCCAAGGCTCGCGTCATGAACTCAGATAATCGGTACAGCCTTTGTTCGGGGCAAAGGTCTGTGGTGTTGCACACACATTACTGAAATTTTTTCGCCCTGCATGAATTGAGTGTTTTACATTCGCCCAGCCGCACGAATATAGATATTTGTTCGGTCAGAAGAAATGAACAACCGCTCAAGTCAAAACAATGGAAGTTGAAATCGATTTACCCTCATTCCTATCAGCCGGTGATGAGCAGCGTTTTTTTCAGGGACTGAAAGATTTAACTGCTATCCGCGAGTTCCAGATGAACAATGGGCGATTACTGCTCAGGATGGAAATCCGATTTCTCACCAGAAAAGCATCCAGAGAATTCATCGCACTGCTTACCCGCTATCAGGTATCGCTGGCGCCGCTCAGGTGTTTATCCGCAACGCATAAAAAAACTCGCCTGGCTTGAAGATCCCGAGGAGCACTGGCACCAAAGCATGTTTGGCGATGCGCTGGCGGCGCCGGGGCGTAAAGTCATCCATGGCTGATGCGCCGCTGTGATCGGGACGCTGGTATCGCAGCGGCTCTCGTCAATCAATTCATGGCAAAAGTTTATTGATGATGGTGATGCTCATGCGTCTGCTCATCTTGCCCGGATTTGGGTGAGGTGCCCGCTTCCATCACAGTGACAGCGACTCGTACTTTGCCTGCCTTGCGGAAGCTCAGTTGCATTGGAAAGTTCTCGCCTGCCTTCAGGGGTTTTTTGAGCCCAATCAGCATGATGTGATAGCCCTGGCCAGGTTTCATTTCAATTTTTTCGCCGGCTTTGATCTCAAGGCGTTCCACGGAGCGCATTCTCATCACGTCGCCGTCCATCGTCATCATGTGTATCTCGACCTTGTCGGCAATGGGCGCTGCCACGGACTGCAGCGCATCATCGGCTTTGCCCTGATTTTCAATCGTCAAAAAGGCAGCGCCATTGGACTGATTACCCACGCTGGCGCGTGCCTGAGCCTGTTCGACATGAATATTGCTGGCATGTGTGCCATGCGCAGAAACCAAATGGGTGGCCAATAGGGTGGCAAGTGCGATCAAGAATCGATTCAGCATGAGTAACCTCAAAAAAAGTAACAGTCAATGCATTATAGGCGCAGGGATACGATGAGCTGATCCATCGGTGCGACAACTGCGCTGCAAACTTCCTGACTGACCCTTCGCCGGGACGACAGTGGTTGGCTAGGCAAAAGTAAAACGCCCATCGTCAACCCGGAGAGAATTCCGATCTCGTGTTTTGCGTTGTTGATCCGGCGGCTCGGATAATCCTGATTGGCAAGTTCTCTAGCCGCCACCGGCAAAGCCATTTTGTCGCCAGGCCTCGTACACCGTGACCGCAACGGCATTGGACAGATTCAAGCTGCGATTGCCGGCGCGCATGGGCAAGCGGATTCTTTGGGCGGGTGAAAAGGATTCGCGCAGAGTGATGGACAAACCGCGTGTTTCTGATCCAAAGACGAGCACATCGCCAGCCTGAAACTGCACTTCGGCAAAAACGCTTGACCCATGGGTGGTCATCGCAAACAGCCGTGAAGGTTCGGGCTGATGCTCGGCAAGAAACGATGCCCAGTCACGATGTACTTGCATGTCTGCATACTCGTGATAATCCAGCCCTGCTCGCAGCATTTTTGCGTCATCAAGCGGAAAGCCCAGTGGCTCGATCAGGTGTAGATGAGCGCCGGTGTTTGCGCACAGGCGGATG
>SYFN01000070.1 GCA_005800405.1 Burkholderiales bacterium | reverse complement strand
GTCTTGATCTGCAATGCGTTGCAACCGACCGCGATATCGGCAATCGTCGAATCTTCCGTCTCGCCCGAGCGGTGCGAAATCACTGCGGTATAACCCGCCCGCTTGGCCATTTCGATGGCGGCAAAGGTTTCGGTGAGTGTACCGATCTGATTGATCTTGATCAAAATGGAGTTGGCGATATTTTTCTCGATGCCTTCGCGCAGTATCTTGGTGTTGGTGACGAAGAGATCGTCTCCAACCAATTGAATTTTCTTGCCCAAGGCGCCCGTCAGCGTTGCCCAACCATCCCAATCGTTTTCAGCCATGCCATCTTCAATCGACATGATGGGGTACTTGTCGCACCAGGTGGCCAGCAAATTGGTGAAGTCGGCCGAGGACAGGCTCAGACCCTCGCCTGCCAGATGGTATTTACCATCACGATAAAACTCACTGGCAGCACAATCGAGACCCAGCGCAATTTGAGTGCCTGGTTCGTACCCTGCTTTCTCGATCGCTTCAATGATCAGCTTGATCGCTGCTTCGTGGTTTTCCACCGACGGTGCAAAACCACCCTCATCACCGACCGAGGTCGTCAGCTTGCGGTCATGCAGGATTTTTTTCAGGGTATGGAACACCTCGGCACCGTAGCGCATCGCTTCACGGAAGCTTGGCGCGCCGACCGGAATGATCATGAATTCTTGAATATCGAGATTGTTATCAGCGTGCGCACCGCCGTTAATCACGTTCATCATGGGCACGGGCATTTGCATGGCCGCCGAGCCACCAAAATAACGATACAGGGGCAGACCCGCCTCTTCTGCTGCCGCCTTGGCAACTGCCACTGACACCGCCAGAATCGCATTCGCACCAAGCCGAGATTTGTTCTCGGTGCCATCCAGATCAAGCAATGCGTGATCAAGAAATGCCTGCTCGCTGGCATCCAGACCCATCACAGTCTCGGAAATTTCGGTGTTGATATGCTCGCAGGCTCTCAGGACACCCTTACCGAGATAGCGCGTGTTGTCGCTGTCGCGCAGCTCGACCGCCTCGCGCGAACCGGTCGAAGCGCCCGATGGCACGGCCGCACGACCCATCACGCCGGATTCAAGCAGCACATCGCACTCCACGGTGGGATTGCCACGCGAATCAAGGATTTCACGACCGACGATGTCAACAATTGCACTCATTCAGTATCTCCACAAATGACAAACAGAATTCAGGCAGGATTCAAACGCGTTCATCTGAAAATACACTGCCGGGTACTCAGGAAAAATCGTTTTCAAGGAAAGGCTGTTGTTTGACGACCCGGTCAAGCGCAGTCAAACTGGTCAGCAGTTCACGCATGCGATGCAGAGGTACCGCATTCGGGCCGTCGGATTTTGCATTGGCCGGATCGGGGTGCGTTTCCATGAACAAGCCGGCAACGCCAACCGCAATCGCCGCACGCGCCAGTACCGGCACGAATTCACGCTGCCCACCCGAGCTTGTGCCCTGACCGCCGGGGAGCTGCACCGAGTGCGTTGCGTCAAACACCACCGGGCAATCGGTATTGCGCATGATGGCCAGCGATCGCATGTCGGACACCAGATTGTTGTAGCCAAAGGATACGCCACGCTCGCAAGCCATGAACACATCGGTGGGCAGATTGGCTTCACGTGCGGCCTCACGCGCTTTGTCGATAACATTTTTCATGTCATTCGGTGCGAGGAACTGGCCTTTCTTGATATTGACTGGCTTGCCCGACTGCGCGCACGCACGGATGAAATCCGTCTGCCGGCAAAGAAAAGCAGGCGTTTGCAGCACATCGACCACAGCGGCTACGGGTTTGATCTCGTCGATCTCATGGATATCGGTCAGCACCGGTACGCCAATCTGTTTACGGACTTCAGCCAGGATGGCCAGACCTTTTTCCATACCCAGGCCACGGAAAGAGCTACCCGAGGAGCGATTGGCCTTGTCGAACGAGGATTTGTAAATAAACGGAATACCGAGACTGCTGGTGATGTCTTTTAGCTGACCGGCGGTTTCGATCGCCATCTCGAGGGATTCAATAACACAGGGGCCGGCGATGAGGAAAAACGGCTGATCAAGACCTGCAGTGAAATGGCAGAGTTTCATGCTGCCTACCTTTGGCTGCCAGCCTGCTTGTGAGCAAGCGCCGCCTTGATGAAAGAAATGAACAGCGGATGCCCATTGCGAGGCGTGGATTTGAATTCCGGATGGTACTGCACACCCATGAACCACGGATGAGCAGCGTCACCTGAGCGCGGCAATTCCATGATTTCGCACAGCGCCTCATGCGGCGTACGCGCCGACACGATCAGGCCTGCCTGTTCCACACGATCCAGGTAGTGATTGTTGGCCTCGTAACGATGACGATGACGCTCGGTTACTTGCGCACCATAGATTTCAGCCGCCAAAGTACCAGGCTTGACGTCGCATGTCTGCGCACCCAGACGCATAGTCCCGCCCAGGTCGGAGTTGGCATCGCGGCGTTCAACCACACCGTCATGGTTCTGCCACTCGGTGATCAGCGCAACGACGGGGTTTTCCGTTGATGGATCAAATTCGGTAGAGTTGGCGTTCTTCAGACCGGCCACGTGCCGAGCATATTCAATCAGTGCAACCTGCATGCCGAGGCAAATGCCGAGATACGGCGTCTTGCTTTCGCGCGCATAGCGTGCAGCGGCAATTTTTCCTTCGACCCCGCGCTTGCCGAAACCGCCGGGCACAAGGATCGCGTCGAATTTGGACAGACTGGCAGCACCCTGATTTTCAATTTCTTCCGAATCCACATATTCAATGTTAACGCGCGACTCTGTGTGTATGCCGGCATGACGCAGCGCCTCGGTAATTGATTTGTAGGATTCAGTCAGATCGACATACTTGCCGACCATGCCGATATGAATCTCG
This sequence comes from Burkholderiales bacterium, assembly GCA_005800405.1. GTDB lineage: Bacteria > Pseudomonadota > Gammaproteobacteria > Burkholderiales > Burkholderiaceae_D > Pernthalerella. The sequence goes on along the minus strand of SYFN01000070.1, from coordinate 431 downwards.
TGCTTGGGATGTTCAAGCGAATCAACCAAATGCGTCCACATCGACAAGTCGGCGAGCTTGGGCGTGAGAGCCAGTTTTTCGCAAACGATACGATCAAGGCCCTGATCATGCAGCATCTGCGGAATTTTATAGATGGTATCGGCATCCCAAACGGAAATCACTGCATCTTCTTCCACATTCGAGAACAGCGAGATCTTTGCGCGCTCATCGTCCGGGATGCGGCGATCCGCACGGCACAGCAAGGCATCGGGCGATATACCGATTTCGCGCAGCTTTTGCACGCTATGTTGCGTTGGCTTGGTTTTCAGTTCTCCAGCGGACACGAGGTACGGAACCAGCGTCAGATGGACGAAGGCAGCATGATTGCGTCCACCCCGCAGCGACAATTGTCGTGCCGCCTCTAGGAAGGGCAGCGACTCGATGTCACCGAC
>SYFN01000069.1 GCA_005800405.1 Burkholderiales bacterium | reverse complement strand
GGTACCTTGGTGTTGGCGCCGTAGACGCTCGATGAGCTCGCATAGACAAGATGCTGCACACCATGATGCCGGCAACCTTCGAGAGTATTCACGAAACCCACCAGATTGTTTTGTACATAAGCATGCGGATTTTTCAGCGAGTAGCGCACGCCGGCCTGCGCGGCAAGGTGAAGCACGCGTTGCGGGTGCATTTCGGCGAACAACGCCTCCAGCGCATCGCGATGGGCTATGTCAGCTTCAATGAATCTGAAACCACGTTGTGGCGTGAGCTGCGCGAGCCGGGCGTGCTTGAGGCGCGGGTCGTAGTAATCATTCAGGTTGTCGATACCGATCACCTGATGACCTTGCGCCAAAAGTCTTGCGCAACAATGCATCCCGATAAATCCAGCGGCGCCTGTAACGAGGGTGGTTGAAGTGTTCATCAGTGTGCAGCTTGGGTTGGTGCGCCTGTGTCGGCATCGGTGTCACGGGGGGCTTGCAGCATCAGACTGGCAAGCAGAGCGGAACTTAAGTAGACCGCCCAGAAAGAAAAAACGATATCGGAAAAAAAATGTCCGCCCTGAATCATGCGGCCCAATCCCACCAGGCTGCCGAGCGCAATGCCAGCAACCAGCCAGCGACGTCCTCTGGTGGTCCAGTAAAGGCCGATCAGGGCGAACCCTGCTGCCGCATGGCCGCTGACGAAAGAGCAATTGCGATCACACTTAGCGGCGGGGTGCAGAGGAGGCGAGTAGCTGCGATCGCCACCGAATTGCGTGATTTGCGATGGACGAGCGCGGCCCCAGTGATCTTTCAGGCCGCTATTGACCAGCAAAACAGGACCGGCCACGATCATCGCCAGCAAAAACAATGCGGCATTGCGCTTAGCGGGTACCGGAATACGTCGGGTCATGACAAAGGCGAGATAGGCAAGCAGCGCGACAACGACCCAGCCAACGTGTCGTGCCTTGAACAATTCGTATGAGATCAGCACCGGTGGCAGCTGGCTCCAGCGGAAACCGGTGTCGGGCTCGTAAAACCAGGCAGCGACCTGAAGATCGAATTCAGGAAAGACTGCAAACACCAGCACGCTTGCTGAGAACATCAGCAGGCCGGTGCTGAAGGGCAGCATGGAGGACGTCGCGGGTCTCTGGTCAGGCAAGATCGTCATCAGGGTGTACCGCCGATGGAAACCGTCGGCAGGTGCGGAAGAGGGCGTTCAAATCTGCCGAATTGTACTTGTTTAATGGTACCTTTACCCGTTTTTTGGGCTGACCATGCCGTACTGACGGGTCATGGAATCCACCAAGCCAATCCTGAATGAAATTGAATCAAGTAAGCATGAAGTACTTTGTCATGAGCGCGCTGACTGCGGCGTTTGTAGGCTGGCTGTTCTGGTCGGGGCAGGGTGCGCAGGTGATGATCGCATTGGGTACGTTGTCCGCACCCCTGTTGCTGCTGTTGTTTGCCGGGATGATCGTCACTTATCTGTTGCGGGCACTGCGGGTGTACTACGAATTCGGCGATGCCACGCGAGGTCGGTTCGGTGCGTGCCTGAAGCTGGTGCTGACGCATAACGCGCTGGTGAACGTGCTGCCCATGCGTGCGGGCGAGCTATCGTTTCCGGTACTGCTCCACCGTGAATTTGGTGTACCGATAATGCGCTCGGGCGGCTCGCTGCTGTGGTTGCGCGCGCAGGATGCGATCATTTTGGCGGCGCTATCGATAGCGGTCTGGCAGGGTCTTGCGCCAGAGAGGCGAATTGCGGGCGCGTCCTTGCTGATTATTGGTGGTGTATTGCTGCCGCATATCGCGCAGCTTCTGCTGGCAAAATTCAGCTCCGGCAAGCTGGGCGATATTTGCGCTGCGCTGGCGGACTCGGCACATCATTCACGCATTGGCTGGCTGTGGACGATCGCGAATTGGATCGTGAAGCTGTTGGTGTTGTCGCAGGTGTTCGCGCAGTTGCTTGCGGCCGACTGGCAGGTCGGTGCCGCTGGCGCGGTGGGTGGCGAACTGGCGGCGATAATGCCGGTACAAGGTGTGGCGGGGATTGGCAGTTACGAAGCTGGTGCCGCTGCCGCACTGGCACTGTCGGACATCGCGTGGGTCGATGGCCTCAAAGCAGCGTTTTCGCTGCACTTGCTGGTACTTGTTAGTGCGCTGGTCTCCGCCGGTATTGCGCTGTTGGCATCCGCGATTTTCAAAAACCGCGTTGTATCGGATGATGCGCGCACAAACAAACCGTCACAGGAAACATGAGTACTGCCGATATGAAAACCCACGATAGTCCCGCGCATACATTATCGCTGGTCATACCCATGTATAACGAGGTCGACAATGTCGTGCCTATGCTCAACCGCGTTCATGAAGCGTTGGGTCATTATCCGCATCCGTGGGAATTGGTGGTGGTGGATGATGGCAGCAACGATGGCACCGCAGAAGCGATTCGGCGTGAATCGGCAGTGCGCGGTGCGCATGTGCGTCTGGTCGAGCTTGCGCGTAATTTCAAGCAAACCGCGGCAATGCAGGCGGGTATTGATGCAGCGCGCGGTGATGTGATTGCTACGCTCGACGGTGACCTGCAAAATGATCCCATGGATATACCTCGTATGGTTGGCCGTCTGCTCAACGAGAATCTGGATCTGGTGGCCGGCTGGAGAAAAGATCGCAAAGACGGACTGTGGCTGCGCAAGGTTCCTTCGCGCATCGCAAATCGACTGATTGCGCGGCTCACCGGCGTACATCTGCGCGACTATGGTTGTAGTCTCAAAGTCTTCCGTGCATCGGTACTTAAAAAATTACGCTTGTACGGTGAAATGCATCGATTCATTCCAGCCTGGCTATCGACAGTCACGCAGCCACGCCGCATTGCGCAAGAAGTGGTGCAACATCATCCACGCGTCCATGGTGTTTCGAAGTACGGCCTGTCGCGTACCCTCCGAGTACTGCTTGATTTGGTGTTTGTTTACTTTTTTATGCGCTTTCGCAGCCGTCCCGGTCATTTTTTTGGTGGTATCGGTATTGCGCTGGGTGCACTGGGTGGCGTGATTCTGTCGTACCTGTTTGCACTCAAGTTGGTGTTCGGCGAATCTATCGGTGGCCGGCCCCTGCTGTTTGCGGGCTTTTTTCTTGTGATTGCTGCGGTGCAGATGGTCACAGCGGGTGTGCTGGCTGAGGTACTTGCGCGGGTGCTGTTTGAATCGGGTGGGACACGTTCCTATTTTCTGCGCGATGAGTCCGTGCCAAACATTCATGAGGGCTGGCACCACGCACCTGATACGACAGGCAGTCATTTGGATACTTCCCGATGACATCCACTGACGTGCCGATGGAGAGCCGCTCGCGCAGCGTACTGCTGAGCTTGCTGGCGCTGATCGCATTGCTTGCGGGATGGCGAGTGCTGGTCGCTGCCGGCGTGTCTTTGTCCGTTGACGAAGCCTATTACGTTGCCTGGTCGAAGTCGCCCGACTTTGGTTACTGGACCAAGCCACCCATGATCGCCTGGACTATCGGTGCGGCCCGCCTGTTGTGTGGTGAAAGCGCAGGTTGTGTGCGGCTGGTACCGGTAATTGCCTTTCCGCTGTCGACGCTGTTGATGTTTGTGCTGGCGCGTCGTTTAGCCTTCACTGAATGGCAGGCAGGCGTCGCTGCGCTGGCATTCGCGACGCTGCCGATGACGTCTTTTTATGGCGTGGCTGCAACCACCGATGGCTTGCTGCTGTTGTATTGGATTGCTGCGATGCTGTTTTTACGCGTCGCACTGGAGGGTAATCGCATTGCCTGGCTGGTCGCCGGTGGTTGCATGGGATTGGCACTGCTATCGAAATACTCTGCCGGTGTTTTTGCAGCCTCGGCTGCACTGGTGATGCTGCATCCGAGCTGGCGGCATTGGTGGCGCAGTCCGTGGCCCTGGTTCGCGGGGCTGACGGCACTGCTCGTGTTTTTCCCTAACCTGTGGTGGAACTTTACGCATGGCTCGCCAACCTTTACTCATACAGCAGAGATCTCGGAGCATGGTAGTTATTCTGCGCATCCTGCAGCCATGCTGGAATTCCTGTTCGCGCAATTCCTGGTCGCTGGCCCCATTATTTTTGGTGGTTTTTTAGCCTGGCTGGTGTCGCGCGAATGGCTGCCTAATCGTGCTGCTTCTGCAGATGGATGGTTTCTGTTTTCTCTGTCACTACCGTTTCTGGCCGTGATCTCGCTGCAAGCGCTGCTCTCGCGCGCGCATGCGAACTGGGCTGCGCCTGCGATGGTGGCAGCGTGTCTTGCTGCAGTCCATTTTCTGCTGCAGCGGCCGCGCTGGCTGGTGGCCTCTTTTGCGGTCAACCTGTTGATCGCGGTGCTTTTGTATCACTTCGATGTGCTGGTGCGCGAACCTTTTGGCTTGCAGCACACAGTGCGCACGGATCCTTTCTGGGCCACGCGCAGCTGGCCGAACATTCATGTGCAGGTGAGGGAGGTGCTGCTTAATCCAACGTCAGGGAATGCGAGTGCCAGAGTCGCGTCTGACGATCGCGCAGTTCTGGCGCAATTACAGTGGGGATTGGCGTTGCCGCCGGGGTCTGCACTGGGATGGCAGCGCGGCGCACGGCCGGCCAATCATTTTGATCAGCATTTTCCGCTACCTGCCAAGTTCGACTCACCCGTACTGCTGGTGACGGCAGCCACCGCAGCCGATGTGCTTGCGGCGTTTCCGGCGGCGCAATCAGCCGGCACGGCCCGGTCCGAGGTACTGCAAGGCAGACCGCTGAGCTTGTCTTTGTGGTGGCTGCTGCCTGACGCGCACTAAGCGTACGAATCACGCTCAGTGCGCTCAGTACATCAGGCCGTGAGACGCTGCTCCTCGTTGATACGGATGTCGGCGCTGAATTCAGCGTTGGACTCAGCAGTGTCGTCAGTATGTTGGCCCGTTTGTTGACCCGTAGGTTGACTCGTGTAGCTCGCCATCGATTTTTTCAGTTCTTCCTGATACCGCGCCACTGACGCCGCCTTCACATGACCAAAGCCTCTGATTTTTTCAGGCAGCGGTGCGATGGTGATCGCCGCTGATAGACGCTCTGCAGTCAGTGTTGGCAGAAAGTTCATGATCAGTTCACGATAGTCGTCGATCAGCTGCCGCTCCATCTTGCGCTCTGCAGTCCAACCGAATGGATCAAGCCGAGTGCCGCGCAGTGCTTTGAGCTTTGCGAGCAGCTTGAACATAGGCCAGACCCAGCTGCCGTACTCGGCCTTTTGTGGCTGGCCTTGCGCATCTTTCTTCGCGAACAGGGGAGGCGCGAGATTGAATGAGAGTTTGAGCTTGCCATCCAATTGCTGCTTCAGGCCTTTCATGAAAGCAGGATCCGTGTAGAGTCGCGCGACTTCGTAT
>SYFN01000068.1 GCA_005800405.1 Burkholderiales bacterium | reverse complement strand
TGGGTTGTGGCACGGGTCACCCATCGTATGTGATGAGTTCTTCGTTCGCGAACCAGACGATTGCACAGATCGAACTGTTCACCAATACCAAGGCTTACCCGATCGGTGTTTATACCTTACCCAAGCATCTCGACGAAAAGGTCGCGCGTTTGCAACTCAAAACGCTCAATGCGCAGCTGACAGAATTATCCGAGGAACAAGCGGCTTACATTGGGGTGACAACGCAAGGTCCGTTCAAGCCTGAGCACTACCGCTACTAAACGCAGCATGGCTTGTGCATCGCCGGACTCACGAGGTCTGGCGATGCATGAATGCCTGCATCGATTCCGCTTACGCATCATCCACTTGCGCCACACATGCGCCTGCTGCTCCTCTGGCTGATCAATACAGTCGCGATTTTCGCCCTGCCCCATTTGCTCGATTCCGTGCAAGTCGACAGCTTCACTACCGCGCTGACCGCAGCGCTCGTTCTTGGCTTGGTCAATACGCTGATTCGCCCCGTGCTGATTCTGCTCACGCTCCCGGTAACTGTCCTCACGCTTGGGCTATTTGTGTTCGTAATCAACGGCCTGATGTTCTGGGCAGTCGCTGATCTGGTCACTGGCTTTCAGGTTGCAGGTTTTGGTGCTGCCGTGCTTGGCGCGTTTGTCTACAGCCTGCTCTCGTGGCTGCTGTCCGTTATCTTGATACGCAATAAGTGATTCATTCAATGACTACTTCCGCTCTGAATACGCCCGCTATTAGTATGGAATTTTTCCCGCCCAAAACCACCGAGGGTGCGGATAAACTGCGCGCAGCGCGCGTGCGGCTCGCCGAGCTTGGGCCCGAGTATTTTTCAGTCACATTTGGCGCTGCTGGCTCGACTCAGGCGGGCACGCGCGACACCGTGCTGGAAATCCAACGCGAGGGTCACGAGGCCGCCCCGCATTTATCCTGTATTGGTCGCAGCCGTGCCGAGCTGCGCGAGATCATCAGTGAATACAAGTCGCAGGGGATACGCCACATGGTTGCCTTACGAGGCGATCTGCCGAGTGGTTTTGGAGGTCTTTCTGGTGAATTCAGTCATGCCAGCGAGCTCATCGAATTTATACGCACTGAAACCGGTGACTGGTTTCATATCGAGGCAGCCGCTTATCCGGAGATGCATCCGCAGGCGCGCTCACCACAAGACGATCTGCAGAACTTCATTCGCAAGATCAAAGCAGGTGCCAACTCGGCAATCACGCAGTATTTTTATAACCCGGATGCGTATTTCCGTTTCGTTGATGAGGTACAAAAAGCCAGTGTCGATGCACCCGTCGTTCCTGGCATTATGCCTATTACCAATTACACGCAGCTCATGCGTTTTTCTGACATGTGCGGCGCTGAGATACCACGCTGGATTCGTCTCAAGCTTGCCAGCTTTGGCGATGACAGCGCTTCCATTCGCGCTTTTGGTCTGGATGTGGTCACGCAGATGTGTGAGCGGCTCATTGCTGGTGGTGCGCCCGGGCTGCATTTTTATACACTGAATCAAGCTGCGCCAACCAGCGCGATCTGTCAGCGTATCGCTGGACGCTGATCAGTCTGTCAGGATCACATCCAGCGGAATATCAAAAGTCTCTACTGAAAAATCAGCTTTGGTCAGTGCATAGGCAATTCCGACGGCCAGAGGTCTGGGTGATTGCGCCAGGGTGCGATCGAAGTAGCCTCCGCCGTAGCCAAGCCGATACTGCGCGTCTTTGAAGCCCACACAAGGCGCGAGGACCGCATCAGGCTTCACAAAATGCGCTCTATTTGTTGGCGCCAGAGTACCGCTAGCGTCGCGAGCCAGTGCGTCGCCAGACTGCCAGCGAACGAAGTGCAAAGGCTGATTTTTTTCCAGCACGACAGGCATGGCCACCTGTATCCCGCGCCCGGGCAGCGTTGCATACAGTGCAGTCAGATCAGGCTCGCCCGCCATGGGCAGATAGGCACCCAGTACGGCGACTTGATGCGTATCCAGCCAGGCCGACAATTTCGATGCAATTCGCGCATCCGCCTGCGTTTTCACATCGGCTGACATCGTCTTGCGTGCTGTGATCAATTTCCTGCGCAGGTCTGCTTTTGCGTTACCGGTTTTCATAGGTTGAAACAATAGTTACGCGATCGATTTATTTGGGTAGCTCATGCTATTCTAAACAGATTGTTTATTAATAGAAACCCGGAATTTGCATGACAAAGAGAAGCTGGACCGCCTTGGGAATTTTTTGTGTTGTCATCACGGCGGCAATAGTACCGTCGCCGGCGGATGCCGCGCGCCGCTTGTCGGTCGCACTCAATGCGGCTGATGCGGATTTCGTGGCCCTGCGTGAAGCCTCACTTCGCGGCGATATGGGCGAAGCGGGCCGGATCTCGGCGCGTCTGTCCGATTACCCATTGCAGTCTTATGTTGAGTACTACCGACTATATCCAAGGCTGGTATCGGCACCTGAGGGTGAAGTACGCAGTTTTCTGTCCAAATACGAAGGTACCGCCATCGGTGATCGATTGCGCAATGACTGGTTACTGGTGATTGGCCGCGCTCGCGACTGGCGCTTGTTCGACGAGCAGTATCCAAAGTTCGTGCTAAACGACGATACCCAGCTCAAGTGCTATGCGCTGTCATCCAAAATGGCGAAAGGCGAGAACGTTGCCAAAGCTGCTCAGGAGTTGCTGGTCCAACCTAAAACCTTTGGTGAAGCTTGCGTTGATCTGATTGGTCGTCTGCAACGCGATAAACAATTCAGCGAAGCTGCTGTCTGGAAGCAGGTTCGACTTGCAGTGGAATTTGGGGTGCCGGGCACAGCTCGACGTATCGCGGCATTTACGGATGTGAGCGATAAGCAGCTGGCGCAGGCCATTGATAAACCTAACGTCGTCATCGATCAGGGCGCAAGTAATTCAAAGGTTGCGCGCGAGTTGCTCATCATTGCCATTGGACGTCTCGCGCGCACCGATGTCGAGCGTGCGGCAAAAGCACTTGAGCGCATTCAGGCGCGCTTATCCGGCGAGGAGCTTGCCGCAGCATGGGCGCAGCTTGCGTTACCCGCATCGCTGTCTCTGTCCAAGGATGCGGCGGGGTACTGGCGCAAGAGCTGGGGTGTGTTTCTGTCACAAGAGGGTTATCAGTGGCGCGCGCGTGCAGCTTTGCGCGAGGCTGACTGGCTCATGGTTGCCAAAGCCATCGAGAGCATGCCTCCTGATATGAAGAGAGATCCCGCCTGGATTTACTGGCGCGGTCGAGCGTTACTCGCCGCAGGCACTGCGGAGGATGCACACAAATATTTTCAGTTGATTGCAGGGCAGCATAATTTTTACGGCATTCTTGCGATGGAGGAGCTCGGACTCAAAGTCGCGCCGTTGCCCCGACCTCAGCCACCCAAGGCGGATGAGATTACCGAGGTATCGAGCAATCCTGGCTTGCGTGATGCATTGAAATTTTTTGAGATGGAATTGCGCTTCGAGGGTAATCGCGAGTGGAACTGGCAGCTGCGAAAAATGAATGAGCGGCAGCTGCTTGCCGCCGCTGAATACGCACGTCGTAATGACGTGCTGGATCGCATGGTAACGACAGCAGATCGGATAAAAGTAGAACTCGATCTGACACAACGCTATCCGATACCGTATGACGACATCATGAAGACTGCCACGGGTCCGATGGGTCTGGACAAGGCTTGGGTGTACGGACTCATTCGACAGGAATCGCGCTTTATTCGATCGGCACGCTCCCAGGTTGGGGCATCGGGTTTGATGCAGATCATGCCCGGAACAGCCACCTACGTTGCGCGCAAAATCGGTATGGCGGGTTTCACGCTCAGCAGCTTGAATGACATCAAGATCAACATCACGCTGGGTACGCAGTATCTGAACATGGTACTCGCCAACCTCGGCGGCTCGCAGATCCTTGCGACGGCTGCCTACAATGCCGGACCCGGTCGGCCGCGTCAGTGGCGCTCCACGCTCAGTAAACCAGTTGAAGGCGCGATATTTGCCGAGACGATCCCTTTCACTGAAACGCGCACCTATGTAAAAAATGTGATGGCCAATGCTACTTGGTATGCCGCCATGTTTGAGAATAAACCCCAGTCCATGAAAACCCGGCTTGGCACAGTAACGCCGCGCGAAGCCAATCTTGCCGAACTCGGTGATCTGCCGTGACCGTTATGCATCACGATTCTGTTTTAGTTATTGGGGGCAGCGGTTTCATTGGCTCGCATATTGTTGCGCGCCTGGCGGCGTCTGGCCGGAAGGTCATCGTGCCGACGCGTCATCTGCCTCGCGCACGTCATTTGCTTGTGCTGCCAACGGTACAGGTGATCGAAGCCGACATCCATGACCAGCCCGCGCTGGAACGCCTGATAGCGCTATCAGACGCAGTGATCAATCTGGTTGGTGTACTGCATTCAAAACCGGCAGATCCTTGGGGCCCGCAATTCGAACAAGCGCACGTTGCGCTCCCCCGGCGCATCGCGCAAGCTTGCAGCAAGCTGAACGTCAAGCGTTGTCTGCATATGTGTGCGCTGGGTGCTGCCAACGATGCGCCCTCCATGTATCAGCGTTCCAAAGCCGCAGGAGAGCAACTCATGCGAACAGCGCCCGGTCAGGAGGTCACCTCATTTCGGCCATCGGTGGTGTTCGGTCCGGAAGATCAGTTTTTGAATGTGTTTGCGCGCATGCAAGCTATGTTACCCGTCATGGTGGTGGGTGGTGCCGATGCAAAATTTCAACCCGTATTTGTCGGTGATGTTGCGCAGGCTTTCGCAGATGCGCTGGATGCTCCTCAGAGCATCGGTAAGGTGTATGAGCTGGTGGGCCCCCATGTATATACCTTGCGCGAGCTGATCCGTCTCTCCGGTACCTACGCGCATCACCGTCGTCCCGTCATTGGGTTGCCAGCGCCGCTGGCGCGCATTCAGGCCTTCTTGCTCGAGCATGTGCCGGGTGGGCCGGTTATGAGCCGTGACAATCTCGACTCCATGAAAGCCGATAACGTTGCCAGTGGTGACTATCCCTTGCCACCCGCGTGGCATCCGACTGCACTGGAAGCGGTCGCGCCGCATTATCTCGCACCGCGCTGACGCATGACCGGGCTCCTCAAAATCTATGTGGTCGGTGGCGCGGTGCGTGATGCCTTGCTGGGTTTGCCCGTAAAAGATCGCGATTACGTGGTGGTTGGTGCAACACCGGATCAGATGCGTGTACATGGCTTTCTGCCAATGGGTAGAGACTTTCCTGTTTTTTTGCATCCCGATACTCATGAAGAATATGCGCTTGCACGCACCGAACGTAAAACCGCACCCGGCTATACCGGTTTCAGTTTTCATGCGTCGCCCGATGTCACGCTGGAACAGGATCTGTTGCGACGTGACTTGACCATCAATTCCATCGCGCAGGATGCAAATGGGGACCTGATTGATCCCTATGGTGGTCGCGCTGATCTGGAAGCGCGTATTTTCCGTCATGTCTCCGCAGCGTTTGCTGAAGATCCGGTGCGTATTTTGCGTGTTGCACGCTTTGCCGCGCGCTTTACCGAATTCTCGGTGGCTGACGAGACGCTGTCACTCATGCAGCAAATGGTGACATCCGGTGAAGTGGATGCATTGGTACCCGAACGGGTATGGCAAGAGCTCTCGCGGGGCCTGATGGAAGCAAAGCCTTCGCGTATGTTCATGGTGCTACGCGATGCTGGCGCGCTGGCGCGCATCCTGCCGGAAATCGCCGTGCTTGATAGCGTGCCGCAGCCAGCCCAGCATCATCCTGAAAACGACACGCTAGTTAACGTAATGTTGGTGATCGACGCTGCTGCTCAACAGTCAGCCTCTCTGGCGGTACGTTTTGCTGCGCTCGTTCATGATTTGGGCAAAGGAACGACATCCCCAGAGCAGGGGCCAAAGCACATTGCGCATGAAGCAGGCAGCGTAGCATTGGTGGAGGCACTGTGTGAGCGGCTTAAAATTCCGGGCGAGGTGCGTGACCTTGCCGTGATGGCGGCCCGCGAGCATGGCAACGTCGAATGCGCGCTGGAGATGCGTGCCGACCCACTGGTGAGGATGCTGGAACGTTGCGATGTTTTCAGAAAGCCCGCGCGCTTCATGGATTTGCTTCTCGCCTGTGAATATGAGGCTCGGGGCCGTACCGGAGCTGAAGAAAAGCCCTTTCCGCAGCGCGCTTTTTTGCAGACCGTGCTCGCCACTGTGCAATCCATCGCCGCCGGGGAGATTGCTGCTGCGGTCTCTGCCAATCATCCCGGCAAGCCTGCAGAGGCGATAGGGCAGGCGATACGCACGGCACGCGTTGCTTCAGTCGAGGCAGTGATGGTGCATAAAAAAGCGGACCCACATCATTGATGGGGTCCGCAACGCGCCGGAGGATGGCGCGGGGTTCAGACCAATCGGTAGATCGTGGAATCAGGGTTGAGGTGTCGCCCTGTTGCGCGGTGCTGCAGCTATTTCATCGGGCGTCAGCTTGCCATCTTTGTTCTTGTCAAGCTTATCGAAGTCGCGCACCAGTCGCGGCATTTTTGCGGCTTCTGCCTCGGCTTTGCTCAGTGCGCCATCACCATCGGTATCGGCTTTTTTCCATTAGTCGCGCGTGCTCTGTCTGAACTGCTCGCGCATTGAGCGATGGTGTGCCTGCATCTCCTCAGTCGAGATAAAACCATCCTTGTTCGTGTCTGCCTCTCCAAACAGTCGGTCCATGCCTTCGCGTGCTTCTTCGCGACTTACCCGGCCATCCTTGTTCTTGTCAAAGTGTCCGAACATGGGGGGCATTCGGTCGCCGTGCATATCGTCATCGTGCCTACCCTCGCCTTTTGGGTGATGATCGGCGTGGGCCAGACTGCCGGTCAGCAGTCCCGCCATCATTAACCAGCGAAATGTGTGCAGTTTCATGTGTCACCTTTACTTGGGTTGGTTACCGGGCGCTGTCCACCAGTGCTGACCCGGTATGCTAATGATTGACCGTCAGGTGCAGGGTGACGCAATGGGTTTACCGCTTGTTACAGAAAGATCAGGAAAATCGTCATTGGCCATAGGCATGCAGCAAAAACTGTTGCAAAGCCTCGGCGTGCGTATTCATTGTTCCATCGGGGTGCCAGACTGCGCCCACTTCCATGGGTGGGACAAGATCCAGAATAGGTCGCGCCTCGATGCGTTTGCCCTCCAGCGACCAGGGACGAAACACCATATCCGAGAGCACGGTCACGCCGAATCCATGCGCCACCAGACCACGTACGGCCTCGGTCGATGTGGTGCGAAAAACAATATGGGGTTTGATACGGCGTGATTTCCAGTAAGCCAGGGTCGCTTCTTCGGCCTCGTCGGTGGTGACCATGATGTAAGGATGCTGTGCGACATCTTTCAGCGAAGGCGACGGGATTTTCGCCAGCGCATGATCGGGCGCGACCCAGAGCTGTCGCCGCGAGCGCACCAGGACTGCATGACCGAAACGCTCGGGCCGTCGGATATTGGAAAGAATGGCCACACCCAGATCCACTTCGCGATTGAGCACGGCTCGCTCAATGCTCGCCCGGTCCATGTCGCGCAAGTCGATTTCCACTTCCGGATAACTGGCCCTGAAGCGAGCCAGCAAATCCGGCAGCAAATAGCCCAGCACTGTGTAGGACGCGGCCATTCTCACCGTGCCGCGCAATTGACGAGCGCGGAAGCGGGGCTTGTGGGTGGCATCGCGCACCGAATCCAGAATGTGGCAGGCCTGTAGAAAAAAGTCCTGACCTTCCGGCGTCAGCGACACCCCTTGCGCCAGACGATAGAAAAGCTTTACGCCCAGCTCTTTTTCCAGCGCCAGCACCGCATTGGTTATGGCGGACTGGGACACGTTTTCGCTCGAGGCCGCCATGGAAAACTGGCCGTTACGGGCCGCCGATACGAAATAGCGCAATTGCCGCAGGGTGACGTTGTTGAATGACATGATTGTTCGCTAAGAGGTATCAGTTTTCCAGATATTAAGCTTGCGTATTTGTGATTTTACGATACCTTAGTCACTGCCTATACTCTGACACATAGCTATAAAACTAAGGGGGACCGTCATGAACGCACCACTGGACAAGCAGCAGGCGCTGCAGCCGGATGCCATATCACTGGATGACAAATACACGCTGGAACACGGCCGTGTCTTCCTGA
>SYFN01000005.1 GCA_005800405.1 Burkholderiales bacterium | reverse complement strand
ATGGGAAGAACGCGGCGTTACACGCCGACTGACCTACGGCGATGTCTTTCACCAAAATGAAGTCGAGCAATCGGCCTACAACTTTGAACATGCGAATACGGAATTTCTGTTCTCACTCTTTGGCAATTACGAATCCGAAGCCCAGCGCCTGATGGCTGTGCCGCTGGCCTTACCGGCTTACGAGATGGTGCTCAAGGCAGCGCATACGTTCAATCTGCTGGACGCGCGAGGTGCGATCTCGGTGACTGAGCGGGCCGCCTATATCGGACGCATACGCAATCTCGCACGCGCTGTTGCACAGGCCTACTACGCTTCTCGCGAACAATTGGGCTTCCCCATGCTGGGTGACGCTGCACGCGCAGCGTAAAAAATACGATCAAAGCATTCCTACAAGCGAAGAACATGAAGCAAACACTGCTGGTTGAATTACTGACCGAAGAACTGCCACCAAAGGTCCTTTCCAAACTGGGTGATGCCTTTTCCGCATCAATGCTGCAAGGCTTGATCCAACGATCGCTGGCAGATGCTGATGCAAGCATCGTCGCCTACGCATCCCCCCGCCGACTGGCGGTGAGCATCACCGGTGTACATGCGGTTGCGGCAGATAAAAAAATCCGTGAAAAAGTACTACCTCTGTCCGTCGCGCTCGATAAGGAAGACCAGCCCACTGCCCCATTGATGAAAAAGCTTGCTGCACTGGCGCTGACGGCAGGACGCGAGCACATTGCATTAGATGAACTCGAGCGTGCCAGCGATGGCAAGGCTGAGAGTTTTTATTTCAGCTACACCGCCAAAGGCGAATCGCTGGCTGCTGGCTTGCAATCAACACTCGAAGAAAGTATCGCGAAGCTGCCGATACCCAAAGTGATGACTTATCAACGCCCCGATGGCGAGACAGTACAGTTTGTACGACCGGTGCATGGACTGATTGCATTGCTCGATGAGACGTTGATCACCGTGTCTCTGCTGGGTCTGCAATCCTCCCGTACGACACTGGGCCATCGTTTTCTGTCGAAAAAAACGATACTCAGTATTCCATCGGCTTCGCAGTATGCCGACTTGCTGAAAGAAGAAGGTCGTCTCATTGCCAGCTTTGCCGAACGCAAGGAAAAAATTCGCCAGGACCTGAAAGCGAAAGAAAACAGCGATCAAATCCTGATGCCCGAATCTCTGCTGGACGAAGTGACCGCACTTGTCGAATGGCCGGTAGTCTACGAATGCCATTTCGATGAGGAGTTTTTATCCGTGCCCCAGGAATGTCTGATCCTCACCATGCAAACGAATCAGAAGTATTTTGCGCTGACGGATGCACAAGGCAAATTACGCTCGCGTTTTCTGATTGTGTCGAACATCGAAACTGGCGATCCCAAGCACATCATCGGTGGCAATGAACGAGTGGTTCGCCCACGCCTGTTTGATGCGAAATTTTTTTTCGAGCAAGACAAAAAGAAGGCACTCATTGATCGTCTGTCGGGTCTGGACAATGTGGTGTATCACAACAAGCTGGGCTCACAGGCGCAGCGTAATGAACGCGTGGTCGCTCTTGCTGTTGCCATCGCCGGCACTCTCGACGCCAGTACAGAGCAGGCCAAACGCGCAGCGCAATTATCCAAAGCCGATTTGCTGACCGATATGGTCGGTGAATTTCCTGAACTGCAGGGCATCATGGGTACCTATTACGCACGACATGATGGGGAAGCTGATGAGGTTGCAACAGCGATTGGCGAACATTACCAACCCCGCTTTGCCGGCGATACGCTGCCATCGACCCGCACCGGTACAGTCGTGGCAATGGCAGACAAGCTCGAGACGCTGGTCGGTATATGGGGCATTGGACTGGCGCCTTCGCGGGACAAGGATCCGTTTGCACTTCGCCGCCATGCGTTGGGCATCATCCGTATGCTGATGGAAAAACGTTTGCCGCTTTCGATTTCGCATCTGCTGACACAAGCAGCACAGCAGTTTGCAGGGAATGCTCATTTCAGCGATCCTGTCGCTGATGCAAAAAGCTTTGTATACGACAGACTTCGCGGCCAGCTGCGCGAGCGGGGCTACGCGCAGGATGCAATTGAGGCCGTGGTCGCACCCATGCCGGATCGACTCGACGACATCATTGAGCGCCTGGATGCCGTCAAAGCTTTCGCTGCCCTGCCCGAGGCGCAATCGCTGGCAGCAGCGAACAAGCGCATCACTAATATTCTGAAAAAAAATGAGGGCGTCCAGGTTGAGGTTCAACCCGGATTACTCGCCGAAGCAGCTGAGCAGCGACTGTATGGTGCGATGACAGAAACACGCATCGCGGTGGATAAAGCTTTCGCCAGCGGCGACTTCACCGCCACTCTCAAAGCGCTAGCCAATCTGCGTGATGATGTAGATGCATTTTTCAATGATGTGATGGTCATGGCCGACGATGCCGCTCTGCGTGCAAATCGTCTGGCCTTGCTGCAGTCGCTGCATGCGATGATGAATCGCGTCGCGGATATTTCCCGACTCGCTGCGTGAAACCAGGGTATCAATTATGACGATGGTGACCTCAAAACTGATCATCCTTGACCGTGATGGTGTGATCAATGAGGATTCCGATGCATACATCAAGTCAGCGGCGGAGTGGCGGCCCATTCCCGGATCGCTTGAGGCAATTGCACGCTTGAATCAACATGGCTATCGGGTGGCCGTCGCCACCAATCAGGCGGGCTTGGCTCGTGGCGTGTTTGACATGCACGCGCTTAATGCGATTCACCAAAAACTACACCTGACGGCGCAAACCGTGGGGGCTCATATCAATGCTATTTTCTTCTGTCCTCATGCACCTGAAGATTTTTGCGACTGCCGTAAACCACGCCCGGGTATGCTCAGAGCGGTGGGACAGCGCTTCGGTTGCGAACTCGCCGGCATACCGTTTGTGGGTGACTCGCTGCGCGATCTGCAAGCCGCATTCGAGGTGGGATGTATGCCTTATCTAGTTCGCACCGGTAAAGGCAAGCTCACTATCGACAAAGGTGGGCTGCCACCGTGCACGATCGTGCTGGATAGTCTGGCTGCTGTCGTGGACAAGCTGCTGCAGACGGATCAGCTCGTCGATGAGACTGTCGAACTGGCGCGTTCGGCATTGCTGAGAGAAAAAAACCAATAACATCATTCAGACAGCCTGCACTCGGCGTCTGCGGAGCCCGCATGTCCCACCCTATCCTGTTTGTTCGCTCTACCGTGCTCATGCTGTTAATCGTCGCTGCAACGGTCGTCTGGGCTCTCGCCTGCTTTGGATTTTTTCTGCTGCCTTATCGGCAACGCTACTACATGATCACACGCTGGAATGTTTTCGTCGCTTTGGCAGCGCGCGCGGTATGTGGCATACGTTGGGAAGTCAAAGGCCTAGAAAATCTACCTCATGCACCCGTGATTTTGCTCTCCAAACATCAGTCAGCTTGGGAGACTATTTTTTACTGCTGGTTGATGCCACAACCACTGATTTTCGTATTTAAAAAAGAATTACTGTACATACCCTTCTTTGGCTGGGGCCTGGGGATGATGCGCATGATTGCGATTGATCGCAACAAAGGACGCAATGCCATGGCGCAGGTCATACAAACGGGTCGACGCAGACTGGATGATGGGCAGTGGGTGATTATGTTCCCCGAGGGTGCGCGCACACCGGTGGGACAGCAAGGCAAATACAAGGCAGGTGGCGCGATTCTGGCTATTGGAACAAAAACGCCGGTGGTACCAATCGCTATGAATTCAGGCGATTGCTGGCCACGCAATGCCTTCATCAAAAAACCGGGGCTGATCACCATCTCCATAGGGAAACCAATAGCACCCGACGGTCTTTCATCTACAGAACTCATGACACAAGTCGAAAATTGGATAGAATCCGAAATGCGCGTCATCTCGCCAGCAGCCTATGCAGTCCAAACGCCTGCAAGCGCCGTAGCAAATCAGGCATGAGCATGTCAACGTCAATCTGTATCTCATCTTAACCGCCCATGTCACTTAAGCAGTACCTTCGTCAAAAATTGGCAGATCCCAACCAGCTATCGCTGCTGGATTTGCTATCGGGGACCCCAGCCGATCCCGAGCCGCCGCGCTCTACCGTCCCCGAATCACCGATCCCGGCGGGCCACAGACGACTGCGGCTTGATGAACATACGCTGGATTACCGACTACTGCGTTCAAAACGACGCACCATCGGCTTTCTGATTGATGACGAAGGTTTACGGGTGACAGCACCACGCTGGGTCACTGTAGCTGAGATCGAATCAACGATCATGGAAAAGTGCGCATGGATTTTCAAAAAAATCAATGAACAGCGAGAGCGTTCAGTGAGGCGCCTGCAACCACCCATGGAATGGCGCGATGGTGCGTGCCTGCCTTATCTTGGAACCGACATCGTGGTGCGTATTGCTGATTCAACCAATACCGGCATACGCTTTGATGAGCAAACCCGAGAACTGCATGTCAGCCTGCCGGCTTCAGCAACTGAACAACAACTCAAAGACCGCGTTCAAGGCTGGCTGCAAGCTGAAGCAAAGCGTATCTTTGCCGAACGACTGGATATCTACGCATCCAAACTCGGTGTGACATTCAAAGGCTTTGTTCTGTCATCGGCGAGTACGCAATGGGGCTCGTGTACCGCTAATGGACGCATAAGGCTAAACTGGCGATTGATGCATTTTGCATTGCCCAATATTGATTATGTGGTGGCTCACGAACTATCGCACCTGCGCGAAATGAATCACGGCCCACAGTTCTGGGCGACTGTTCAATCGCTGCTACCGGAATTTGAAACAGCGCGCAAGGCGCTGCGGGATCATGAGTTGGCGAGCTTGCCGGTATTCTGAGTCAGCGAATCAATGTAAATGTGTCAGCGCGACATACTGTTCCAGCGATATTGTCTCAGGACGCGCCTGAGGATCAATGCCAGCAGCGATGAGCTGCTGTTCTGTGAATAGACTGCCCAGACTATTACGAATCACCTTGCGTCGCTGTGAGAAAGCCTGGGTTACTACCTGCTCCAGACGTGTCTGCTCACATGCCAGCGGTGTTGCAATCGGCCGCATACGAACAATCGCCGAATCAACCTTGGGAGGCGGATCAAATGCCGAGGGTGGCACGATGAACAGCATCTCCATCTGATAGCGCCATTGCAGCATCACGGACAAACGTCCGTAATCTTTACCGCCGGGGGGTGCCACCATGCGCTGGACGACTTCTTTCTGGAGCATGAAATGCTGGTCCTCTACCTGCTGCGCATACTGCGTGATATGAAAGAGCAGAGGACTGGAGATGTTATAGGGTAGATTGCCGACGATGCGCAGCTTGCCTTGCGCCGGCTCAAGCGCGCCGAAATCAAATTGCAAGGCATCGCCCGCATGCATGATGAGTTTATCGGGGTTGAATTTTTTTTGCAGTAGCGCGACCAGATCACAATCGAGTTCGACCACATGTAAGCGGGTTAAATGTGTCAATAACAACACCGTCATCGCGCCCTGTCCGGGCCCAATTTCCACCATGGTGTCATCAGCGGCGGGCGCGATTGCGCGAATGATTTCAGAGAGGACATTCTGATCGGTCAGAAAATTCTGCCCGAAGCGCTTGCGCGGCACATGCTTCATTGTTGAGTCATGGCCATCTGCGCTGCCATCGCAATAGCTTCGACCATGCTGCTCGCATCAGCATGACCATAACCAGCAGCTGCCTTGTCCAGTGCCGTGCCATGATCCACCGAAGTACGAATGACGGGGAGACCCAGGGTAATATTCACGCCCTTGCCAAAGGTCGCAAACTTTAGCACCGGCAAACCTTGATCGTGATACATCGCCAGCACGCAATCTGCCTGGTCAAGGTAACGCGGCTGAAACAGCGTATCGGCAGGATAGGGGCCGGATACTTGCCATCCATGTGCGCTTGCCTCGTCGATCACGGGTCGTATGACATTAATTTCCTCACGCCCCAGATACCCGCCTTCACCCGCATGGGGATTGAGTCCGGTCACCAGAATACGTGGACTGGCGATACCAAACCGCATGGCCAGATCACGATGAATAATCGCAAGCGTTGATCTCAGACTTTCGCGCGTGATTGCACGCGGCACCTCAGATAATGCCAGGTGGGTCGTAGCCAGGGCGACTCTGAACATCTGTTTGCCATTCAGACCCGCCAGCATCATCACCACCTGCGGTGTGTGGGTTTTTTCAGCAAGATATTCCGTGTGCCCAGTGAAAGCGATACCCGCATCATTGATGGTGCTTTTTTGCACCGGCGCGGTCACGATGGCGTCGACATCACCCGCCATGGCCGCCGCGAGTGCTGCATCCAGCATGTCGAGTACAGGCTTGCCATTGCGGGCATCCAGCTGTCCGGGCACAGGTGTTATCGCGAGTGGACAATCCATGATGGCGAGATGACCCGGCTGGTCTTTCCAACTGGCTGCCGAGGTCACCCGCTGCAAAGGATACTGCGGCGCCACAGCTCTCAACAGCAACGCCAACTGCGTGGCATCGCCAATCAGCAGGCATGCTACCGAGCTTGATTGGACGGCTGCCTGTACCGCGATTTCCGGACCCACGCCGGCGGGCTCACCACAACTGATCGCAATCCGCGGACGTGACATGGGTGTTGGCTAGTACGGACGATTGATATCGTCCAGACGATACTCGACGTAGGCACGATCACGCAGCTGGCGTAACCAGTCTTCGTAAGATTCTTCGAGTTTCTGTTCACGCAACGCCTGTCGCACAATCAAACGCTGCCGTTCTCGGGAAATTTCCTCGGATTTTCGCTGGATGACTTCGATCAGGTGATAACCAAATGGCGACTCGACAGGCCCACTGATTTCACCGGGCTTGAGCGCACTCATCGCTCGTTCAAACTCGGGCACGGTATCACCGGGATAAATCCAGCCGAGGTCACCCCCTTTGCTGGCAGAGCCATCATTGGAATACAGTCGTGCCAATTCCTCGAACTTCGCTGCTTTGTTATCCAGCCGCTCTTTAAGTTCAACCAGTTTGCGACGCGCTTCGGCAGCAGAGACAATCTGATTCACCTTGATCAGGATATGGCGCGCAAGCGTTTGCTGAACCACAGCACCCGCACCTGCCTTGACCATGCTAGCGCTGCGCCTTCCAATGACTTTGAGGATATGAAAGCCATTCGCACTGCGTGCAAGCGGCGCAATTTCGCCCTCTTTGGTTTTTTCAGTTGCCTCCAGAAAAAGCTGAGGCAGACGCGAGGCATTTCGCCAGCCGAGTTCGCCACCACTGAGTGCATCGCCGGCATCCGAGAAACTGGCCGCAACCTTCGCGAACTCGACGCCTGAACTCAGCTGCGCAAGCGCCTGATCAGCACGCTTGCGACGTTCTGCAATCTGCTCTGGCGTGGCTTTCTCGGGTACACGAACCAAAATCTGCGCGATGTTGATTTCACTCTGTGCGCCCTCCGCATTGCCGGCAGCCGCTGCAAGGAAGTTATCAACCTCAGCATCGGTGATCTGAATTTTGTTGTCCACTTCGCGCTCGCGCAGACGCTGTAGGGTGATTTCTTCACGTACTTCTTCGCGAAAACGTGCGAACGAGAGGCCATCTCCCTCCAGCTGATCCCGGAACGCCTGTACGGTCAACTTGTTTTGCTCGGCAATTCTTGCAATCGCACGATCGAGCAGCAGATCATCGATGCGGATACCTGTCTCTCTCGCTAGCTGCATCTGTGCACGGTTTACGATCATTCGCTCGAGTAACTGCTTTTGCAGCACTTCGCGCGCAGGCAGCTGTATGTTTTGACGTTTCAGCCGCTGCTCAACCAGACGCGAACGCTCCTCAATCTCTTTCAGAGTGATGACATCCGTGTTGACGACCACAGCGATTGCATCAATCAGCACTGGCTGACGAGCACTGGATGGTTTGGTCTCAGCAGACGATGGACTGCTCAGGATCAGCAGCCCAAGACTCAACAAGGTACCGGCACAGAGAAGTTTGTCGGCCAGAGAACGATAAATCTGAATAAGCGTCATCGTGATTTGAATGAATTGAGAGAAGTGAATCGGTTACTACCGTTGCTGCTGTTATTGCGGTTGCTGCAGCGGCTGATATCCCGGCACACTGCCGCGTAGCGCCCTCATCGGGCTCGAACCAAGCGTCGCCAGGCCCCTGAATTCCAGCTGCATAAAAAGATGCGTTGTCGCCACCCCTGCCGCGGTTGGTATGCGCTGACCGACCAAGCGGAATATCCAGCAATCCGCAAGATACTCGACACCGAGCAATGACTGGCCCATCCTACGGTCATCCAGAAGATAATTGACGCGCCCGACACCATACCAGCGCTGACTCATGGGCCACTGTCCCGAGAGGTCGATGAGTTCGTAGTTGGTATATGGGTAGCCCGGAATATTGCGCGAGTCGCGCCGGTATTGGGCATTGACAACCTTCATCGGACCGGCCTGCCAGAACACGCCAGCGTTCATTCGATTGACATCCCGATTGGTTTGATCGTACTGCAGGTTTGCGTCCAGGCGTAGTTCGTCAGTGACTCGACCTGACATCAGCAACAGGATATCTTCTGCTGCAGCCTGGTTGGTGATCCCTAGACTCACCGTGGGGTCTTTGAGGTTGATACGCTGTGCGACCGCCAGTCGCAGGCGCTCTGCACCCGTGGTCTCAAGAAAACGCGAAATGAGCGCGAGCGTGAGCTGATTGGAGTCACCGACGCGGTCATGACCAACAAATCGGTTTTCCCGAAAAATCTGCGCATAGTTCAGATCAGCCTCGGAGGTATCGAATCGGGGATACAAGATCGCGGTCTGCTCTTTGTACGGCGTATAGGTGTAAAAGGCACGTGGCTCCAGCGTTTGAATCGCTTGTCGATTGAAAAATGTGGCATCGCGCTCAAAAACCAATCCTGAGTCCAGCGAGAATGTTGGCAGCACTCGCGCCGGTGCTGTCATGCTGGGAGCAGATTGATCCAGATTGTAGAGAGTGCCGTGTAGGGAGAGGCTGGGACGTATGAAAAAGCCAGGACGTTGCCATTGACTGTAGGATATCCGGGGATTGAACACCAAACGGTCACCCTGCACCAAGGTCGGATGCGCAAATCGCGTGTACTCCGAGTTCATGGTCAAATCGAGACCACTGTCGCTGTAGTGAAAATTATTGACGTTCACCTGCGGCAGTCGCGCATACGGAAGAGTGATCAGCGCGTTCGGATCCTGCAACACCTGATAATCGATCAGACGAACAGCGCCATTCCAGTCTGCTGCGCCATAGTTGAATGCGACACTTTGCGTGAGCAGCCTTCGATTGACACCGGGGCGCGCCCAGACATGGCTAAGCGGAAAATCTCTTGCGTAATTGTCGTCCGACGCTCCATTGATGTCGGTCGCCAGTGTCAGCCCAGGTGCCAGCACCTGGTTATGCCGGGATGAAAAACCGTAACGCGTCTCGCCAGGCAGCTTGGTGTCATTGATAAATTCAAAACGCGTCTCGCCGGCAAATTCGCGCTCAAGATACCGAACATCCGCTCCCAGCATCAACCCGCGCTGTGCGATATAACGAGGGAAAAACGTGACATCACGGTTTGGTGCAATATTCCAGAAATAGGGCGTCGTGACCTGCAGGCCACTGGATGTCGATGAGGCGATCGTTGGTGCCAGAAAACCCGACACCCGCTCGTCGGTCAAAGGAAACGAAATGCGAGGTGCACCTGCCACCGGCACGCCCTTGAAAACCAATACGGCATTGCGGGCGTAACCAACACCGGCACCTTCATCCAGCGTCAGCCTGCCGGTGCGCAGGTACCAGTCTGGATCGGGTCCATTGCAAGTGGTGTAATAACCCGAAGATATGGTCGCCTGGTCCTCAGATTCAAAATCAATCCGAGCTGCTCTACCTTGAGCATTTCTCTGCAAAAGCTTGTACACCAGACTGTCCATGTAGCCCACGCCGGTATCCAGCTTGAGTCTGAGTTCATTTCCCTCAAATCGGCTGCCGGCCTTTTGGACGAGCACATTGCCTACTGCATCGACCCGATCATCAATGATGTTGTATTTGACACTATAAGCATCGATGCTCGTTTTACCGCGCGTGATCTCGACATTACCCTCCAGCTGGACTTCACGATCAGGACGGCCTGTCAGCTGCTCTGCCCTCAAGTCGGTTACTGCATCATCAGCTACCGAGTCCACCAACCGGCGCGTCTCCTGCGCAACCGCTGACCCAAGCATCATCACCGTGATCATGAGGGAGAGCAGTCTCGCGCGCCTGAAAGCTGAACCGAGGGGAAGTGGCAATCGCCGAGTCATGAAAGCTAATTTCGCGGAGGTGAGCACCGCGCTATGAGATCAATCCCTTATTATATGGGAACTGATCGCTTGTTCCGAACTCCTGCCGCCTGCCTCCTAGTCAGTTTTCCCAAATGCCCGACAATTCTCTGAACGATACCCGGCTGGTCCAGCTTTCCGACTGGCTTTCTAATCTCAAGACACCCGCAACCCTTCTGGAAAGCCTGCGACCCGCCTCTGCGGATGCCAGCTTCCGCCGTTATTTTCGTGTCAATACGCAGAGTGGGCAGAGCCTGATCGTAATGGATGCCCCTCCACCGCAGGAAGATGTGCGGCCATTTGTAAAAGTTGCCGAATTATTCAGCGCGACCGGGGTGTCCGTGCCAGCCATTCTGGCCCAGGATACCGAGCGAGGTTTCCTCTTGCTCTCGGATCTCGGATCGACCACTTACCTTCAGCGGCTCAACCCAGATACCGCCCACAAGCTCTATCTTGATGCCATTGATGCGCTAATCCAGCTCCAGGTGCAAAGCCGGGCCGGGATACTGCCTGCCTATGACCGGGAGCTGCTGCACCGGGAATTAATGCTATTCCCCGACTGGTATGTCAAACGCCATCTGAAAGCCACCCTGAGTGATGCGCAGAGCGCAGACCTGAACCGGGTTTTCGATCTCCTGCTGGCCAATAATCTGGCCCAAGCGCAGGTGTATGTGCATCGCGACTACCATTCGCGCAACCTGATGGTCATGGACAAGGGCAATCCGGGCATTCTAGATTTTCAGGATGCGGTCAACGGACCCATTACCTACGATCTGGTCTCGCTTCTCAGGGATGCTTACATTCAGTGGGATGAAGCGCTGGTACTGGACTGGACAATTCGCTACTGGGAACGCGCTCGACGAGCAGGACTGCCCGTTAGTCATGATGTCGATGCGTTTTACTGTGACTTTGAATTCATGGGACTGCAGCGTCATCTGAAAGTACTTGGTATCTTTGCAAGGCTGTATCACCGTGATGGGAAGGATGGCTATCTGAATGACCTAC
The DNA here is from genome assembly GCA_005800405.1 of Burkholderiales bacterium. Taxonomy (GTDB): domain Bacteria; phylum Pseudomonadota; class Gammaproteobacteria; order Burkholderiales; family Burkholderiaceae_D; genus Pernthalerella. Next base: position 4,034 of record SYFN01000005.1, on the reverse strand, counting down.
CACTGGTGATGGATTACACACGCAAGACCGCGTACCGCTACAAGGAATTCGCACCGCTGATACGACTGCTCGATACGCTGCAGTAAAATACGATCGGCGTCGGTTTTACCTTCTGAAATGAAAGCCATGATTTTTGCCGCCGGTCGAGGAGAGCGCATGCGCCCGTTGACCGATACCTGCCCAAAACCGCTTCTGCACGTGCGGGGCCGGCCCTTGATCGTCTGGCACATCCACAACCTTGTACGTGCCGGCATCATCGAGATCGTGATCAATCACGCGCACCTGGGTCAGATGATTGAGGACACGCTCGGCGATGGCAGTCAGTTCGGCGCAAACATCGCCTACTCTTCCGAGGGTACCGCACTGGAAACCGCAGGCGGGATTGCCAACGCACGTCACCTGCTGGGTGAGGCGCCTTTTGTCGCGATTGCCGGTGATATTTTTTGTCCACATTTTGATTTCACCAAAGTCTATGATGTACTTGAGGCAAATGATGTCTGGGGCAATCCACTGCCCGACGATCGCAGAGACCTGGCTTGGCTGTATCTTGTGAAAAATCCGCCGCATCATCCTGAGGGCGACTTTGCGCTGGAGAGCTTCGCAATCGCAAACTACGGCGAGCCTAGGTTCACCTTTTCAGGTATCGGCGTCTATCGCCCTGAGATGTTTGATGCGATCAAGCTGGGTAGTTCCGCGAAACTGGCACCCATCCTGCGCGAATTCGCAAAACAGCGGAGAATCGGTGGTGAGCTCTTCCGTGGCGACTGGACCGATGTCGGCACCGTCGAACGATTAGAACAACTGAACGCACCTCTGTTTACTCAAAAATGACTATGAATGTTTACGCAAAACGTCGTGCCGCTGTCTTTGACCATATGCGAGCACAAGGTGGTGGCGTCGCCATCATTCCGACCGCTCCGGAGGCGATGCGCAATGCAGATGCAGATTACCCGTATCGGCATGACAGCTATTTTTACTATCTGACCGGATTCACCGAGCCTGAAGCTACCTTGGTACTGGTGACAGGCGATCAGGATCAATCCATTCTGTTCTGCCGTGAAAAAAATGAGGAACGTGAAATCTGGGATGGTTATCGTTACGGGCCAGAAGCCGCCAAAGCGAATTTTGGATTCAATGAAGCATTTCCTGTCAACAGCATTGACAGTGAATTGCCACGGCTGATGGCGAATGCATCGGCTTTGTTTTACGCTCTAGGCAATAGTGCCGTACTCGATTCCCGAATTCAAACCTGGCTCAATGCCGTACGTTCGCAGGCGAGGGCAGGTGTGAGCGCTCCAGGTTCTGCGATTGACATACGCACAATTCTGAATGAAATGCGGCTTGTCAAAGATGATCATGAAATTGCGATCATACAGCGTGCTGCTGATATCAGCGCAGCAGCGCACGCTCGCGCGATGCGCGTATCGCGTGCGGGCCTGCGTGAATATCATCTGGAAGCGGAGCTGCTGCATGAATTCCGCAGCAACGGCTCGCAGTCGCCCGCCTATGGCTCCATCGTGGCAACCGGTGCCAATACTTGCGTGCTGCATTACCGTGCCGGTGATGCGGAATTGCGCGATGGTGATCTTGTCTTGATTGATGCCGGCTGCGAGCTTGACAGCTACGCGTCGGATATCACTCGCACCTTCCCCGTGAACGGCAAATTCAGTCCCGCCCAAAAAATACTCTACGAGATCGTACTCAAATCACAATACGCTGCCATTACGGCGACACGTGCCGGTGCACGATTTACAGATGGTCATGATGCTGCATTACGCGTACTGACACAGGGCATGCTCGATACCGGACTCCTCGACAAAAACAAAGTCGGCTCGGTGGATGATGTCATCGCTGGAGGTCAGTATCGGCAGTTTTACATGCACCGCACCGGACATTGGCTGGGTATGGATGTGCATGACGTTGGCGACTATCGCGATCCCGCACCGAACGGAAAAGACAAACCCTGGCGTACGCTCGCGCCCGGCATGGTGCTGACCATAGAGCCTGGCATCTATGTACGTCCAGCGCCGGGTGTGCCTGAACAATACTGGAACATCGGTATACGTATCGAAGATGATGTGCTTGTCACCGCAGAGGGCTGCGAGATTTTCACGCACAGGACACCCAAAACTATCACCGAAATTGAAGTGGTGATGCGAGGCTGATAGGGTGATGACGTCCGTTGATACAAGCTCGTTCGATATTGCCATCGTGGGCGGTGGTCCGGTGGGACTGGCTCTGGCTTGCATGCTGATCAAGCGTGGCGTTGCAGCAGATCGCATTGCGTTTATCGATGGTAAAACAACAGCCACCGCATCGCAGGATCCACGCTCTGTCGCGCTCTCTTGGGGCAGTCGTGAACTTCTGAAACAAATTAACGCCTGGTCTGTGAACGCAACAGCCATCACGCAAATTCATGTCACTCGGCGCAGCCGATTTGGTCGCACACTCATTGACTGCAATGAACACCAGTTACCCGCCCTGGGCTACGTGTGCCGCTACGGTGATTTGGTGCGTGCGCTTTCTGCTGAATTAGGTGCGACAGGCGTAATCCAGTACCGCCCACGTCTTGTGACCCATGCAGCGCAAAACGATACTCACGTAAACGTCACGCTCTCTGATCATCAGCACATCCGCGCGAGTCTGGTCGTGCAAGCCGAAGGCGGTGTCTTCGGTACGCAGACAAGTAAAGATATTCACCGCGATTACCTGCAAACGGCCATCGTGGCGAATGTCTCAAGCGATAGCGTCGTGCCAGGACGCGCATTCGAGCGCTTTACTGAAGAAGGGCCGCTCGCACTGTTGCCGGATGGTGATCGCTATTCGCTGGTTTGGTGTGTACGACCCAAGCATGGTGAAGCTTTGCTTGCGATGTCTGATACTGATTTTTTGCGGGCATTACAACACGCATTCGGGAATCGCGTCGGTACTTTCACACAGATTAGTCAACGCCACAGTTATCCGCTGGGGCTTAATGCGCATCAAACGAACTCGCAAAGAATGGTAGTCATTGGCAATGCAGCACAAACTCTGCATCCTGTCGCCGGCCAGGGACTGAATCTGGGATTACGCGACGCCGCTGTGCTGGCCGATGTGCTGGCTCAATCGCCGACACCCGAGGGCATCCATCAGTTCATACAAAAGCGTCGCGGCGATCGGGACCTGACAGTCAGGCTCACCGATTTGATGGCGCGCATCTTCGCCAGTAGCGAGGATCATTCGCTACCACAAAGTTTGCTCGGTCTCTCATTGGGTATGATTGATCTTCTGCCGCCTGCCAGACGCGCACTATCGGAGCAAATGATGTTCGGATGGCGCAGCTAAGCACGTTGACCAGACAGTTGATTACTGCGACTCAGTAATCTCAGCACAATAAAAAAGGCAGATTCGCATCTGCCTTTTTGAACGACGATAGGTAAGCGTGTCGATTATTCGACCGCCTTGACCATATCTTCAATTACCTTCTTCGCATCACCGAAGACCATCATGGTCTTGTCTATGTAAAACAATTCATTGTCCAGACCCGCATAACCAGCGGCCATCGATCGTTTATTCACAATGATGGTCTTGGCTTTATAGGCCTCGAGAATCGGCATGCCGGCGATAGCGGATTTCGGATCCTTCGCCGCAGGATTCACAACGTCATTGGCGCCGAGCACCAGCACGACATCGGCCTGACCGAATTCGCTGTTGATATCTTCCATCTCGAATACCTGGTCGTAGGGCACTTCGGCTTCGGCCAGCAAGACGTTCATGTGACCCGGCATACGACCCGCTACTGGATGAATCGCATATTTGACAGTAACGCCCTTGTGCGACAACTTTTCCGAGAGTTCCATCAGCGCGTGCTGCGCACGCGCCACGGCCAGGCCATAGCCGGGCACGATAATCACGGTTTCTGCATTACCCATCAGGAAAGCAGCATCGTCAGCTGAACCGGATTTCACCGAACGCTGCTGCTGGTCGCCGGTTGCACCGGCTGTGGCATCACCACCAAAACCACCCAGAATCACGCTGAAGAACGAACGGTTCAT